>JALWRV010000263.1 GCA_027080545.1 Parvularculaceae bacterium | reverse complement strand
CCAGCCTATCACGAGGCCGCCGCACATTTTATCGATCAGACGAGGCTGTTTAAACTTAACGCCGATGAAAACAAGCAAGCCGTCGACGCCCTTAATATACGCGGCATTCCCACGCTTATTGCCTATAGAAACGGACAACAGATTACCCAGCAATCTGGGGCGCTCCCCCACGATGCGCTATTACAATGGATCAATCAATCTTTTTAGAAAAATAAAATAGTCAGTCTCAGGAGTAATTTCATGCTTATCAAACCCTCAAACAAACCCTTAAGTAGTACAATAATATCCCTCATGGCCTTATGGGTGACGCCCCTTTCTTTGCCTGAAGCGGTGCGCAACGCGCTGGATTTTGATCCGACCATTTCGCAATCCCAAGCCAGCCTTGCCGCAAGTGAGGCGGGGGTGAATATTGCCCGGGCACAGCGTGGATTAAATATAGGGTTGCAAGCGCAAATTGGCGTTAGCGAGACCGATTTTACAATCGGGTCTGTTTCGCAAAACCCGCGCTCGGTTGGTATTCAAGCCGAATTGCCGCTTTATCAATTCGGAGCCTTAAGCGCCGGAATTGATGCCGCCAAAAGCAGTCGCCAGGTCGCTAAAGCCCGGCAACAAGGAACTCGTGAAAAAATTACTCTCGACGTGGTCGAGGCTTTTGCCCAAACCTGGTTGGCAGAACACACTCACGAAGTGGCGCGCCAACAGGTCGAAAGTTTTGAGATTAAATTGCGCGAAACCAAAGCGCGGTTTGAACAGGGGCTGGCCACCCGCACCGATGTCGCCCTCACCGAAGCCCGTTTGGCCTCTTCCCAAGCGCAACATGCGGCAACCCAAGCGCAATATATTAGTGCCAAACAAAGGTTGGCGAGACTGACCGGCATCAGTGACCCAGAGCCTGCTAACCCTTTTGCCGCACCGCTTATTTTGCCGGACAGCGCAGAAGCCCTCTTGGCGCTAGCCTTAAAAAGAAACCCTGACTTACATGCGGCAAAAGCAGTTGATCGCGCCGCCGACTATCAAGTCAAACAAAGCGTCGGATCGTTTGGGCCTAAAATATCCCTAAAGGCGCGCGCCTCCAGCGCCGAAGAAAGCTATTTTTTCCTCAATGAACAGATCAATGATTCAGCCGCCTTTTTGACCTTGGAAATGCCCCTCTTTACCAGCGGTTTGCGCGGGGCCACGATTGATAAAGCCCGTGCCAACAAAGCGCGAACCAGCGCCACCACCCGCGACGCGGAATTACAATTGCGCGAAGCTGTCTATGGGATTTGGGGCAATATGGAAGCACAATCCCTGTCTTTGGAAGCCGCCAAGCGGGCCGAACAGGCCGCTAAATTAGGGGCTGAAGGGGCACAAAAAGAATATCAAGCCGGGGTCCGCACCTTGCTTGATGCGCTGGATGCGGAAAATGCCTATCGTGATGCGCAAATAGCCCGGTTTCGCGCAGAAGCGTCGCTCTATGTCACTAAAGCGCAGCTCATTTCCTTGACCAAAAATTTAGAACAAAGCCTGTTGAGCGCACCACAATAATTATTGAGCGAGGTCTTGTCGCAGGCTGGTGATATTATCAGCATTTAGCCGTGTGATATGGTGGAAATGAGCATGATCGATACCGAGCAAAATATTTTTACTCGGGTCGGTGAAGTTTTCTTTTTGCTCTGCCGATAGGGGAAAATGCAGAAAATGCACCGATGAGGTGCGGCCACTTTCCTTGGTGCGCTCGACATCCATTTCCGGCTTTGCATATATTTTGTCGCCGTCAATTTCGAGAAAGACGTTTTTTTCAACACCGCCCAGCCTAGATAGTTCTTTGGTGCGCAAATCTGGGTCATTGATTTCAAACATTAAGGTTGCCACCAATTCATTGCCATTGGGGATCAACGGATTGAACGCGACAAGCTCGTCTTTCAACTGTTCTGCACCGCCCTTTTCCGCGTGTAGCATCTCATGCACCTGATACCACATGGTTTGAAAATTCTCAAAATAAAAGGTCGCATACGGACCAACTGAAATGCGACGAGGCGCTTTGATGGGTAACATCGCGGCCCGAAACGCCTTGCGATTTTCGGCATAATAAACGGGATCCAATATATCGTCTGGGCCGATAGGACTATTTCGGTTTGCGGGGGGTAGGGTGATCATATCTGTCATTTTCAATACTCTATTATTCTTTTCTCTATTGATGGGGGGCAAAACCATAGGCCATGGCAAGGATTTCAATCGGGTGCCACGCGCGGGCCGGGGCGGCCCCAGCCTGTTGTTTTTCCATCCCCTCTAAAATGTGATCGCTAGCCAGCGGACAGGTGGAGGCGACAAACGCATTGTGTACTTTTAGCGCCTCTCGGGCGACTGGCTTGCCGACCTTCAATGCTGTGTCGTGATGTTCTTTCTTGATGCCCCATGTGCCCCCATGGCCAGAGCAGCGCTCTATAATTTTCAACTCCGTATTGGGGATGGTGCTTAGCATTTCTGTTGATTTTTGACCGATATTTTGGGCCCGGCTGTGGCAGGAAAGATGGAGCGTGACCCCGCCCTTGACCGGCGCGAGGCCCTCGGCCAAGCCTTCATTTTTTTCTATGTCCACAATCAGCTGATCGAAATCCATTGTTGCAGCCGCTAGTTTTTTCACCTTTTCATCTTCGGGCAGAATGAGGGGCCACTCGAATTTTAGCATCAAGGAACAAGACGGCACCAAAGACATGATCGTGTAGCCCTGTTCTACATAGGGCAAGAGGGTTTCAGACACTTTGCGTGCATTCGCGGCGACCTGATCGAGATTGCCCTGTTCCAACTCCGGCATGCCGCAACAGGCCGGGTAAACCATTTTGGGTTCGATACCATTTTTGGCCAACACATCCAGCGCCGCCTCACCGATGGCCGGTTTATTATAATTGGCAAAACACGTGGCGTATAAAACAATTTTCCGTTTTCCATAGGCCGGGGCGTCTTGATTGATTATGCGCTTTGAGCCTTTGGCGCGCGCCAATAACGTCCGGCTGTTATACTTCGGTAAAGACGCATCTGGATGAATATCCGCAATATTGTTAATCAGTGTTCTGACTTTTTTATGTTTTTTATTGGTTGCCCAATTGACAATACCTGCGACAGGCCTCGCCAATGTGCCGTTGCGATCTGTTTTTACCAACTGACTATCCGCAAAAGGGGTTTTGCCTTTTTTGTGTTGAATGGCGCGATAGCGCAGCATCAAATGAGGAAAATCAATATTGAACTCGTGCGGGGGCACATAGGGGCATTTGGTCATGAAGCACATGTCGCACAGGGTGCAGCCATCAACCGTGTCTTTTATATCTTTTTTTGTTAAATCATCGACTGAAAAGTTTTCACTCTCATCAACCCGATCAAACAGAATCGGAAAACTGTCGCACAAATTAAAACAGCGGCGACAAGAGTTACAGACCTCTGCCACCCGCAAAAATTCTTTTTCAAACGCGGCTTCATCGTAAAATTCTTCATCTTCCCAACCAAGGGGGTGGCGTGTGGGAGCCTCAAGCGAGCCTTCTCGTGGGGGGGTGGGCATAAATCATCCTTTCGAGACAGGGCTGACCTTGCGCCGATCACTTAAAACCGGAACGCTAATGGTGCCATAATAGCCGTAAGAGAATGGGCGCCCGCGAGGGGGAGAGAACGAGGGTTCGACGCGAGCACCCATGCTGGCATCGCTTAATCGTTTAGCGAGTCCAGTGTCTTTTGATATTTGCCCGCATGGGAGCGCTCAGCTTTCGCCAGAGTTTCAAACCAGTCGGCGATCTCATCAAAGCCTTCGTCGCGAGCGGTTTTCGCCATACCCGGATACATGTCCGTATATTCGTAGGTCTCACCGGCAATTGCGGCTTTGAGATTGTCTTCGGTTGAGCCGATGGGCTGGCCCGTCGCCGGATCACCCACTTCCTCGAGAAATTCTAAGTGACCGTGAGCGTGGCCGGTTTCACCTTCGGCCGTTGATCGAAAGACCGCCGCGACATCATTATAGCCTTCAATATCAGCCTTCTGCGCAAAATAGAGATAGCGACGATTGGCTTCGGATTCGCCAGCAAAGGCGGCTTTCAGGTTTTCAGCAGTTTTTGAGCCCTTCAGGGACATGGATTGTTCTCCTCATTTTATGTTTTTGCGACCCCTAGAAAGGGCCGGCAGCGTTAAGGGGCCCCTAACAAAGGGCCTTAAACCGTCTTAGGGTGAAATTCACGACAGGTCAAGTTATTTAGAATAATTCTAATAAGAAAAATATTTGGAGACGGCGCCGCTTTAATGCGGGCGGATCGTTACCGTTACCTGCCAATCGACAATTTCAGCGCCGTCGGGGGCGGCGGGCATTTTATAAAAGCGAAAAGCGTTTTGCGGTACATCTGTCAACTCGCCCGTTTGCTCATTGTAAAAATGATGGTGCGGCTCCACATTAGTGTCAAACACTTGGCGCCCGGCTTCTTGGCATGATATTTGTCGCAAAAGCCCTGCTTCTACAAAGCTATTAAGCGTATTATACACGGTGGCCAAAGCCACTTCATCGCCCTCTTTGGCCAAGGCATCGGCGGCCCATTCGGCGGTGACATGGCGATCACGCCCATCGGCGAACAACAGGGTTGCCAACTTCACCCGCGGTCGGGTACAGCGCAAATTATGGCTGGCTAAAAGGTTATGGACATCAAGATCGGACATGAAGGGAGACTATAGGGAATTTGGCGCGAAATAGCAACGACGTATATTCAGGCAGGACATTTTAATTAGAATGAATATAAATTATGACGAGTCATGGTGGCCTATGGCCAACCCTATTCCTTCAACGGGCGTAGCTGACCATCTAGCACCACGCCCCATATTCTAA
>JALWRV010000262.1 GCA_027080545.1 Parvularculaceae bacterium | reverse complement strand
CCACATAATCACCCCCCACCGGTGGCCCCGCTTGCAAATTCATTTGATCCGATGTGGCAATCGCCTGTGCGTAGACCCCATAGCTCAAGGTCAACATCATTACCGAAATGATGATAATCCGCTCGGTGGTTAAAATCAGCGTGCCGTCGATACGCGGTATCGCCATCAGCCTTTGCCAAACTGATTGCACAAAAGTTTTTAGATCGAATGCGTTTCGTTCATACATAATCAGGACTTTTGCCCAATCATGGTGAACAAAGCCTTAGGGATTGATCATTATTGAGGCTGCAGGCGCAACTTTTTGGTAAACAAATTATGAACGAAGATCTGCTCACCCCCCGCTCGCAGGAACGTCCGGCACTTTTATCCATTATATGCCCGGCCTATAATGAAGAAGAAGTGCTGGCGCAATTTCATCGCCGTGTGCGCAAGGCCATGGGCGAGATTAACCAGCCTTTTGAAATGGTATTCGTCAATGATGGCAGTCGTGACAACACGCTTGGGTTGATGCGGCTCATTCGTGAACGCCACCCCAACACGTCGATTGTCGATCTGTCGCGCAATTTTGGCAAAGAAATAGCTTTATCCGCCGGGCTAGACGCCGCCAAAGGCGATGCAATTGTGGTGATTGATGCCGATTTACAAGACCCCCCAGAGCTGATCGAAAAACTAATTGCTGAATGGCGTAAGGGCTATGAGGTGGTCTATGCCAAGCGATCTGCTCGCCATGGGGAAAGCTGGCTGAAAAAAGCCACCGCTCGAGGATTTTATCGGCTGATGAGCCGGTTGGGCTCTGTGCGCTTGCCAGAAAATACCGGCGACTTTCGCTTGATGTCGCGCAAAGTGGTGGATGCTATTGGTGAAATGCGCGAGCGCCATCGTTTTATGAAAGGTGTTTTTGCCTGGGTCGGGTTTCCTTCCAAGGCGGTGCTTTATGATCGCGATCCGCGGGCTGCCGGCACCACCAAATGGAACTATCTGAAATTATGGAATCTCTCCCTTGAAGGGATTACCTCTTTCACCACGGCGCCATTAAAAATATCAACCTATATGGGCTTTCTAACCGCCGCTTTTGCGGTATTGGCGGGGCTATATTATATGGCCAAGGCGATTTTCTTCGGCGATCCGGTGGCGGGCTTTCCAACCCTGATAACAGTCATGCTGTTTCTTGGCGGCACCCAGCTTTTTGTACTCGGCGTCATGGGCGAATATTTAGGGCGGATTTTCAACGAGACCAAAGACCGGCCGCTTTATTTCGTCAACCGATTGGAAACCTCCAATCTAGCGATGCCGGAAAAGGACGAGACCGCAAAGACCGCAAGCCCGAAAGCTGAAAGCCCAAAAACCGAAAGCCCAAAAACCGAAAGCCATGTGCTGACCGCACAAGACGGCGAAGCGGTTAAAGGTTAACTCCCCCCGCGTCATCCTCGCGAAAGCGGGGACCCATCTCGGGAGTAAGCTGCGGGTGTATGGGATATTCATTTTGAAATTCTTCGACAAATAATAGCTGGGCTATCTTAAGAGGATATAGCCAGAGACCCTCGCATACGCGGGAATATGTGGGTCCCGGTTCTGCGGCGCTTCACAGCTACCCCCCCACAAAACTTAACCCCATAGGCTCTTTGCGAATCAGCGCAATGTTCTGTTGATGTCTAATTTTTTCCTCTCTGCCTTGCAATGGCTGATGGCGGGTGCGCCTTTTGCCGCCTTTTGGACCCTGCTGGGCTGGGGGGTGGCGTTTGGGCTTGGGACAGTTTTATGGCGGCGGGCGCGGGCGCTTGGGAGCTTGAAGATTGAGCAGGCGCGGCTGCAGCAAAGCCTTAGCGAGTTTGATGCTGTGCGCGATGACCTTGCCCATGCGAAAAATCAAAATCACGATCTCTTGCTAAAACAGCGCGAATTGGAAACCATGATTGGCGAGCGCGAGCGGGCCTTGAAGGAAATGCGCACGCGGCTTGAAAATGATTTTCGGGCGATTGCCTCTTCCATGTTGCAGCAATCTCATAATAGTTTTTTGGAGCGCGCTAATGAAACGTTTGAAAAACAACAAGCCCGTGCCAAAACCGAAGTGGATCAATTGATCAAACCCATGCGCGAAACCCTGACCCGCTATGAGCAGGGTTTGCGGGATATGCGCGACAACCAAAAAAAATCACAAGGAGAATTATCCAATCAGATAAAAGAGCTCGCCATGTCGGCCAAAAATGTGCAGACAGAAGCGGCGCGCCTTGTGACAGCCTTAAAAAGCGGCCCCAAGACCCGGGGCGATTGGGGCGAAGCGCAATTACGCAATATTGTCGAGATGGTCGGCCTGTCGCCCTATTGCGATTTTGAAGAACAATTTACCGTGAAAAATGACGGGCGTTCTTTGCGCCCGGACCTTGTGGTCAACCTGCCCGGCGGGCGCAAGCTGGCTATTGATTCCAAGGTTTCTCTCAACGCCTATATGCAAGCGGTGGAAGCCGAAAATGAAGCCGTCCGCACCGCCGCACTTATCAAACATGGGGACGAGATATGGGGCCATGTGCAAGCTTTGGCACGCAAGGATTATGGAGCGGCGCTTAAAAAAGATGGGGCGCTCGATTTTGTCATCATGTTTGTGCCCAAGGAAAGTTTTTTCGCTGCCGCCATGGAGGCCCGGCCCGACCTTATCGAAGAGGCCTTTGAGAAAAATGTGCTGATCGCCTCACCGGCCAATTTGATTGCGATTTTAAAATCCATCTCCCTTGTCTGGCGCCAGGAAAAGGCCAATGAAAATGCCGAGCAGGTGGCTAGCATGGCGCGGGATTTATATGAATCCCTTGGAAATATGGGGGCGCATTTAAGCCAGCTTGGCGCGTCTCTGGAAAGCGCTGTTAAGCGCTATAATAATGTCATTGGCAGCTATGAAGGCCGGGTATTGTCGCGGGCGCGTAAATTTTCAGAACTGGAAATGCCGGGCACGCAAAAAGCCTTGCCGGAGCAGGAGCCGATTGAAACCGATATTCGCGAACAGCGCATCCTCGCCGATACCCGCAAAACCGGCACAAAATAAAAGAGCGACTATTTTGTAGACCGCCCTTTTATACATTTTGAATTGCCAAACCTAGCGCAAATTTTTAGTTGGTGGTTTTTTATCCCGGAATAAAGAGGGGGCCTCGCCCGGGTAATAATTCTCTTCATCCTGCCATTTGGGGGTGCCACCATAAAGCTGTTCACGCAGAACATCGCGTGCGCTTTCTGGCGACACACTTTTTGATCCCGCAGTCGGCATAGACTCCGCACTGAAGGCTTTATCAGTTGCTTCCAACAAGGCTTTTAACTCTGCCTGTGTTGATTCAAAATTTTGCGCCAGCATAGAAGCCCGCGAACGCAAAGCTTCCATCTCGGTCTTCATGGCCTCAGCATCTTGCTGGGCTTTAACATTTTTTTCTTGGCGACCAATATCACGCAAAACACCACGCAGGGTTTGCAATGTGCCCATCAAGGTTGCCGGGGACACCAGCCAGATACGGGCCCGGAAACTATCGCGCACGATGTCTGGGAAGCGCGCATGAAGCGTTGTGTAAATAGCCTCAGTGGGGAGGAACAATAGAGCGCTATCCGCCGTCTCTCCCGGAATGATAAAGCGCTCGGCCACATCAATAATATGGCGAAGAGCAGCACGACGGAAGGCATCTTCTGCGGCTTTTGCCTGCGGCAGGTTTTTCGCCACCGCCTCTTGGCTTGGCAGGGCGTTAAACGCATCGAGCGGGAAGCGGGTATCGATAACAATCGCGCCCGGGGGATGGGGCAAGCGCACCAGACAATCGGCGCGATTATTATTGGAAAGCAAATGTTTGAACTCATAGCTATCCGGCGGCAGAGATGAGCGCACCACATCTGATAGCTGCACATCCGCCATCATGTCATGGGACGCCCGCTCGGCAATATTGTTTTCCAGCTTGTTGATATTTTCAGAAAGCTGGTCGATGCGCTCAGAAACCGTGCGGATCTCGCTATAGACATGGGAAACCGTGCCCAATCGGTCATCGATGATTTGGGTCAGCGCCCGCATTCGCTGGGATTGGGTTTCAATAATGCCGGTTAATGAGGCAACCCGCTTGGCCATATCCTTGATCATGGGATCATCGCTGGCGGTGGCCACTAGGCTGGGGCCAGTATTGGCTTTGATAAGGCCATCCAGCTTCTTGTCCAGCGCCGCAATCACCAGATCAAGGCGTGAGCTTTGTTCTTGCCGTAAATTGGCAATTTGTTGCTGTAGTTGAGACAAGCGCTCTTGCTGGCGTTCCTCGGCCCGCTCCATATCCTGACGGGCATACCATGTCATATAAGGGCGATTGTCACCGCTCGTCTCATCGGCTGCCGTCATTGTGGGTTGGGTATCAGTGGGTTGGGTATCAGGCGCCGTTGTTTCGTCGGAAATATCGGAAAAAGAAATCGCGCTCTGTTTCTGGCTGGCTGCCGCATAGCGCACCCGGCGGCTCGATTCCGTCTCTGCACTATCCTCATCGCCTGTCGCGTCGCTTTGTTCATCATTGCGTTCAGTAGAAGCAAAGCTGGCGCTTTCGGCCGTCTCCGTCCCCTTATCTTCAGTCGGTTCTTCCGCCTCGCTCTCAGGCTGACGAAAGGCAAATACATTTTCCCGCTCCGGTTCTTGGGTAGAGGCGCTATCGTCTGCCTCTATTTCTGCCTCGGCCTCCGATCCAGATTCCTGCTCGTCAGATTGAGCTTCTATCTCCACCTCGCCACTCGCACCATCTTCAACCGTTTCAATCTCAATCGTTTGTACGTCTTCACGCCCCTCTCGCGGCATATCTTCTCCTCCCCCTTCTGCCTCCGCCATATCCCCAAACAGGC
>JALWRV010000261.1 GCA_027080545.1 Parvularculaceae bacterium | reverse complement strand
GCCCGAAGGTGTTTTTGGAGAGGGGGCAACCGCCTTTGGTGACAAAATTATCTCCCTCACATGGCGCAGCGGTATTGGTTATGTGCATCAATTAAAAGACCTTTCGCTTATTTCCACCTTTCCTATTCGCGGTGAAGGTTGGGGGCTGACCAGTGATGGTAAGCGGTTGATTATGAGTGATGGCAGTAATCGTTTGCGATTCCTTGACCCTGATAATTTTCAAGAAATTGGTTGGTTATCGGTCACGGTTCAAGGCAGGCCTGTAACCTATTTAAACGAGCTGGAATGGGTTGAAGGTGAAATTTGGGCCAATGTTTGGAAGCAGGATGTTATTGTGCGCATCGACCCCGATACAGGGGTAGTGACGAGCATGATCGATATGCGCGGCCTTTACCGACAATCTCAAGACCCGGATGATGTGTTGAATGGCATAGCCTATGATCCAAGCACGAAACGGCTATTTGTTACCGGTAAACGGTGGCCAAAAATTTATGAGATAAAGTTGATAGATCCCGAAGGATAAATCAAACCGGTTCGATTTCAGCTTTCGGCAGGCTTTTGTGTTTGCGCCAAGCATCATAGGCAAAAACCCCCACGGCGATCCAGATAAAGCCAAAAGTCCAAGCATGGGCAGCGCTAAAGCGTTCACCATAATAAAGCCCCATCAAAAATTGGATGGTTGGGCCGATATATTGTAAAAATCCCAAGGTTGAGAGCTGTAGACGCCGCGCTGCGATGGCGAAGAAAAATAAGGGTAACACGGTGATCGGACCGGCCAAGATGAGCAAAAAACTATAGCCCGGATGGCCAAGGTTGAAGAGGCTGGAGCCCTGTTGCAAAAACCACAAAAGGCCGACAATGGCCGGTAATCCTAAAAACAAGGTCTCAATGAAAAGCCCCGGCATGGAGCCGACATTGACCTGTTTTCTCATATAGCCATAGATGGTGAAGGAAATCGCCAGCACGATCGAAATCCAAGGAAATTTACCCCCATATAGAGTAAGAATGGAGACACCGATGGTGGCGAGGATTACCGCAACCAATTGTAAGCGGCGCAATTTTTCCCCCAAAATCACCACACCGACCCCCACATAAACCAGCGGATTGATATAATAGCCAAGACTGGCCTCGAAAATATGGTTGCTCTGCACGGCAAAAATATAAACCAGCCAGTTCAAGGCAATGACCAAGCCGGAAATACCGAGCAGCATCATGGTTTTGGGATTGGTGAGGGCAACTTTAACCTCTCCCCATTGGTGGCGAAAGGTCAAAATCAACGCCCCGAATGGCAAGGCCCAGACGATGCGATAGGCCAGAAGCTCAAGCGCGGGGGTGGCATCGGTCAGTTTGAAATAGATCGGAAAAAACCCCCACATCAGATAGGCCAGCGCACCGCTCATCAGACCGGTTTTCAAAAGGGTTGGGGGGTGTTTGGGCATGGTTAGTTTTTATCTTTGCGGGTTTTGGAAAAGCTGCGGGTCAAGCCGATAAGGCTGATCAAGAACCAGAATATTTCGATGACAAAGCTGGCCGCATTGAAGGAAAAGAACAGGGAAAACAGAATGAGTAGGGCGGCAACAGCATTGAGAATGGAATAGAGGGGGGCCTCTGCGGACATTTTGCCAATTTGCAAGGCCCCATAGGTGCCGATCAATAAGGCGACACCGGAAAAACCGACAATGTCAGACGCCCCGAGGGCGCTAACATCTAAAATTGCATGGCTGGGAAGCAGAATTGTCATGGGCCTGTTTACATCTGCATGGTCCAACCCTCAACCCCCATGGCGGCCTGACGGACAGCCTCAGAACGGGTGGGGTGGGCATGACAGGTGCGGGCAATATCTTCCGAGGCGGCGGAAAACTCCATAGCCAGCACCACTTCCGCGATCAATTCACTGGCCCCAACCCCGACAATATGCACACCGAGCACTTCATCGGTCGTGGCATGGGCAAGAATTTTCACAAAACCATCGGTTTCATGGTTGGTCTTGGCGCGACTATTGGCCGCAAAGGGAAATTTCCCGACCTTATAATTGATCGCTTCGGCCTTTAGCTGTTCTTCGGTTTTGCCGACCATAGCCACTTCCGGATAGGTATAAACCACAGATGGAATACGATCATAATTGATGTGGCCGACCTGACCGGCGATTATTTCACAGGCAACCACGGCATCTTCTTCTGCCTTATGGGCGAGCATCGGCCCGTCTATACAGTCACCAATGGCATAGATATTGGGGACGGAGGTGCGGAAATTTTCGGTTTCAATAAAGCCGCGCTGATTTGGTTTGATGCCAACATTGTCCAATCCAAGCCCTTGGGTAAAGGGACGTCGTCCAATAGACACCAGCACGCAATCGGCTTCGATGATCTGGCTTTCGCCGCCCGAGGCTGGTTCGGTAGAAATTTTCAATTTGGTTTTCAGTTTTTCAACACCGGTTACTTTGGTGGAAAGATGAAAGGCCATCCCTTGCTTTTTCATCATGCGCTGGAAATGTTTGGAAACTTCTGCGTCCATCGGCGGCAAAACCCGGTCAAGATATTCTATGACCGTGACTTTCGCGCCAAGACGCCGCCAGACGGAGCCGAGCTCTAGCCCAATAACCCCGGCCCCGATGACCACTAAATGTTTTGGTACCCGTGGCAGGCTGAGCGCCCCGGTGGAAGAAATGATGCGCTCTTCATCAATATCGACACCGGGCAGGGGAGTAACCTCGGACCCGGTGGCGATAATGATATTTTTGGCATTCAAAACAGTTTTTCCGCCATTTTCTTCATGCACCGCCACTTCGTTGGGGGAAAGAATTTCACCGCGCCCAAAAAAGGAGGTTATCTTGTTCTTTTTGAACAGATAGGCGATGCCATCCGTAAGGCCATTTACCGCATCGCTCTTTTGCGCGAGCATTTTATCAAGATTGAGTTTAAGGCCGCTGAGACCAATGCCGAGATTGGCGAAATCTTTTTCGGCGGCTTCGTAAAGTTCTGAAGCGTGGAGTAGGGCTTTTGAAGGGATACAGCCCACATTGAGGCAGGTGCCCCCTAGCTTTTTATTGGGCCGTGCTTCGATGCAAGCAGCCTTTAGCCCCAACTGGCTGGCGCGAATGGCCGCATTATAGCCCCCCGGCCCGCCGCCAATAATTACCACATCAAACTGATCTGCCATGGAAGAAGCCTCATATGATTATTTGAATAACAGAGGCTAGCGGCTTAGCCCCGCCAGACGGGTTGGTCAATCGACTTTGATAGGCGGGTCTCAGGGGTTAGGAGAATAGCCCTTTGTCTTTGGCGCGCTTTGACCACCACCAGAAAAATAGGGAAACCAGAAATAGGACGAGCGAAAAAATCAATCCGCCAGTGCCGTACATTTCAAAACCATTGGCAAAGAAAAGATCATAAAATATGCCAATCACCATGGCCACAAGAGACAGGGCAAACAGAGGCACGGCCCAGGCTTTGCGTAACAATAGAAATATCGCCGCCAAAGGGGTTGCAGAGACGCCTATCGCCCACAAGCCAATGCGCCATTTAGGAAAACCTAATATCCAAGCGACCATGTCTTGAGGAAAATCTTTCAAATAGGCCTGATTTTCAGTGACAGTGAAATAATAGTCGCTCAGCCCGATCAGCCCCCAAATCAGCGCCAGAACCGCAACAACCCAATATAGAATGCCTGCTTTTTCCACGTTTTCCTCCCTTTTCATCAATCTGACAGGGAGTGTGACGCCGATGGGTAGGTGGGTCAAGCGCGTGATCTAGAGGTCCAACAACATCCGCGCCGGGTCTTCGAGACATTCTTTTACCCGCACGAGGAAAGTAACAGCCCCTTTGCCATCGACAATGCGGTGGTCATAAGAAAGCGCTAGATACATCATCGGCCTTATCACCACTTCGCCATTGATCGCCACGGGCCGTTGCTCGATGCGATGCATACCGAGAATACCCGATTGGGGAGCGTTTAAGATGGGGGTGGAGAGGAGGGAGCCATAGACCCCGCCATTGGAAATGGTGAAGGTGCCACCCTGCATATCCGCCAATGCCAAAGAGCCATCACGGGCCTTTTTGCCATAGCGTGCAATTTCCAATTCGATACCCGCGAGGCTAAGCTGATCACAATCGCGCACCACCGGCACCACCAGCCCTTTTTCGGTACCGACGGCAATACCAATGTCATAATGGTTTTTATAAATAATGTCGGTGCCATCAATTTCTGCATTGACCTCTGGCACTTCTTTGAGGGCATGGACACATGCTTTGGTAAAGAGCGACATGAAGCCCAGCTTGATGCCATGCTTTTTTTCGAACAATTCTTTGTATTTTTTGCGCACCGCCATCACCGCGCTCATATCCACATCATTGAAGGTGGTCAGCATCGCCGCATTGTCTTGGCTTTCTTTCAATCGTCTGGCGATGGTCTGGCGCAGGCGGGTCATTTTGACGCGCTCTTCGCGTGGTCCGGTCTCGCGGGCTGTAACGGGGGTTGGCATGATGGTTTCGGTTTTGCTGGCGGGGGCCGATAGGGCAGCAACAGCAGCTAAAGCGTCGCCCTTGGTGATGCGACCATCCTTGCCCGTACCGGCAATGGTTGATGGATCAATATCATGTTGTGCGACAATGTGGCGCGGGGCCGGCGACAGAGGCTTGGTTTGAGCTGTCGGGGCGCTGGTGGCGGCAGGCTTATTGGCTGTGGTGGCGCTCACAGTCGCCCCATCGCTCGCCACGGCACCGCTTGATAGGGTGCCGATAATGTCGCCCACTTTGACGGTCTCACCGGCTTTTGCCTTGATCTCGGTAATGGTACCACTGGTGGGGGCCCCCACATCCATGGCTGCCTTGTCGGTCTCTAAGCTGACCACCGG
>JALWRV010000260.1 GCA_027080545.1 Parvularculaceae bacterium | reverse complement strand
TTTTCATCGATCGGGGCACTGTCCACATCTGCCATCAGCGCCTCAATGGTGGCCTCGTCAATGCCAAAAACTTCCGCATATATTTTATGGGCCCCGAAGCAAAAAGTGCAGGCATTTAACCCCGACACATAGGTGGCAATCAGCTCCCGCTCGGCGATGGATAAGGGCCCCTCACCACGCAATAAAAGATCGTGAAATTCCAACAAAGGCCGAAGGGTCTCGGGGAATTTCTTGAAAAGCTCTGCTAGATGTGGATGGTCGGGAAGCGATGGAAACAGGGCCAATTTTTTCTCCTTTGCCATAAAGCAAGCCCCATAGCATGGATTCGTCGCCCTTGACCTGTCACGTCTGCGTGGCTATTTTGTCCATTCTGGCCCTTGAAGGGCTATTTTTAAGACCCTATATATACTCTAGGTGAGCATAATTACTGCCCCCTTAGAAGCAAACGGGTCCGAGATTCTGTGGCGTGCCCTTAAGTCCCGGCTTTTAAGACATTGAAATGGGCTATTTGCCCCAATAAGCGCCCAAAAGGAGGCCCTCCATGGTTGCCGATGGTTTCAAACCCGATTTTGCCCTGCCCTATACAGACGCGGTGCGTGAAAAAACCGATTCTCTCTATCCGCTGGTCGAGCGGCTGATCCCGCGCTTGGAATGGCAACTGCACGCCCCCTATATTGCCGCGATCAATGATCTCAAGGCCGAGAAAAACGCGGTCATTCTCGCCCACAATTATATGACCCCGGAAGTTTTTGCCTGTGTCGGTGATTTTCGCGGCGACAGCCTGATGCTGGCGCTGGAAGCGGCCCGAACGGACGCGCAAGTGATTGTGCAAGCCGGGGTGCATTTCATGGCGGAAACCTCAAAAATTCTATGTCCGGAAAAAACCGTGCTGATACCCGACATGCGCGCCGGGTGTTCATTGGCCACCTCCATTACCGGGGCTGATGTGCGGCTGCTCAAACAAAAATATCCCGGTGTGCCGGTGGTCACCTATGTAAACACCACGGCGGATGTAAAAGCCGAAACCGATATTTGCTGCACCTCTTCCAATGCGGTGCAAGTGGTCGAACATATCACCAAAGAGTTCGGCACGGATCAGGTGATCCTTATTCCCGATCAATATCTGGCAAAAAATGTCGCCGCTATGGTTGATGTTAAAGTCATCACTTGGGCGGGAGCTTGCGAAGTCCATGAACGCTTCAGCGCTGATGATATTCGCGAAATTCGTGCGGGCAATCCCGATGTCGTCGTGTTGGCCCACCCCGAATGTCCCCCCGACGTGTTGGCCGAAGCAGATTTCGCCGGCTCGACCTCTGGCATGAGCAATTATGTCAAAGACAAACAGCCGAAAAATGTGGTGCTGATTACCGAATGTTCCATGTCCGATAATGTGGCGCTGGAAAACCCGGCGGTAAATTTCGTGCGGCCGTGCAATCTGTGTCCCCACATGAAACGCATCAGCCTGCCCAAAATTTTGGACGCCCTGCAAACCATGACCCATGAAGTGCTGGTGGATGAAACCATTGCCCGCAAGGCCCGCAAGGCCGTGCAACGGATGATTGATCTGCCGAAAAGCCCGAACCAATCGGTCTATGACGGGGTGGCCACGCCGGATAGTTTAATCGTCGAACATCCCGTGGAAGCCTAATCGGCAGATCGGTTTTTCATGGGGCATCCGGGGCAAGAATCAATTGAGCATCTAACCTTGCCTGATGACGGGGTTTTGATCATTGGCGCGGGCATTGCCGGTCTCTATACGGCGATAAAATTGGCCCCGCGACCGGTCTATATCATCACTGCAGCGCGGCTGGGTCGAGGCAGTGCGTCCACTTGGGCGCAAGGGGGGCTCGCCGTGGCCATGGGCGCAGATGATAGCCCTGCCCTACATTTCGAGGACACCATTAAGGCCGGGGCCGGACTGGTGGACGAGCCTCCCGCCCACATTCTAACAGAAGAAGGCCCGCAGCGGGTTCGAGATCTGATCGATCTCGGGGTGCCCTTTGATCGCGATCCACAAGGCCAGCTTATTTTTGGGCGCGAGGCCGCCCATAATCGCCGCCGCATCATCCATGTAACGGGTGACCAAGCCGGGGCGGCGATTATGGAAACCTTAAGCCGCCATGTACTTGCGGCCGATCACATCACACTTTTAGAACGTCATGTGGGAGAAGATATTTGGCTAGACGATGGCGCTGCTCGGGCCTGCTTGACCTATGATATTGATGCGAAAAAACGCAAACTTATCCGTGCTCGAAATATTATATTGGCAACCGGGGGCATTGGCGGGCTTTATGCCATCACCACAAACCCACCCCATGCTCAAGGTCATGGTATCGCCATGGCCTATCGGGCCGGAGCCACCATCATGGATCCGGAATTTGTGCAATTCCACCCTACCGCCATGGATATTGGTGGCGATCCGGCACCTTTGGCCACCGAGGCCTTGCGCGGCGATGGCGCCATATTGATCGATAAAAATGGCCGACGCCTGATGGAAGGGGTCCATGAAGATCTGGATTTGGCCCCTCGGGATATTGTCGCCAGAACGGTTGCCAGCGCCATCAAACAGGGGCGCGGGGCCTTTCTCGACACTAGAAAAGCCATTGGCGACAAAATAGCCCATCATTTTCCCACCGTTTATGAAGCCTTGCGCAAAGCCCATATTGACCCCACACGCCAGCCCATCCCCATCGCGCCTGCCGCCCATTACCATATGGGCGGGGTACGTACAGATGTTGATGGGCGTAGCGATTGCCCTGGCCTATGGGCCGTGGGCGAGGTTGCCGCCACAGCCATTCACGGGGCCAACCGTCTCGCCTCCAACTCCTTGCTGGAAGCCTTGGTGTTTGGGGCCCGGGCTGCCAAAGCCCTGCTGGGCGAAAACACAAAACCCATAAGCACGGGACCCATGAGCGCAGGACCCCTTTCCCATAAATTACCGGCCGATACCTTTCCCGCCCCGGCCAATGCCGAATGCTTGTGGCCCTTGCGCCAAGCCATGAGCGCACAATGCGGCCTGTTGCGAGATGGTAAAGGATTGCGCGCACTACAAGATCGCCTGCGCCGTCTCAGCACCGAAAATGCCCCCAATGCCACCGGATTTGAAAATGCCGCACAGGCGGCTTTTCTCATCGCCCATGGCGCATATTTGCGCGAGGAAAGCCGGGGCGCTCACCAGCGCGAGGATTTCCCGGACACAAGCACCCCGCAGCATATTCTCCTTAAATTTGACCCCGACAAAGGGTTGGTGGCAAAGACCGAGACCGTAACCTCTTCCCTCACACCAAAACAAAAGGTCACCCCATGACTTATTCTCTTCCCCTTGACTGGATAGAAGAAAAAACCGCCGAGGCTTTAGCGGAAGATTTGGGGGATGCGGGCGATATTACCAGCCTCGCCACGATTGCCCCGGACAGCCACAGCGAAGCGCGCTTTGTCGCCCGACAAGACGGAGTCTTGGCCGGGTTGTCCTTTGCCCGCGCAACTTTTTTACAACTGAACGAAGCCGTTATTTTCACGCCGCGCAAACAAGATGGCGATCACTTACAAAAGGGAGATGTGATCGCCCAGATTTCTGGCCCTACCAGAGCCCTTCTTGGCGGTGAACGGGTGGCGCTTAATTTTCTTGGCCATCTCAGCGGCATTGCCAGCGCGACCCGTCAATTTGTCGCACTAACCGAAGGAACAAAGGCCAAGATTAGCTGCACCCGTAAAACCCTTCCCGGTTTGCGCGCGGCCCAAAAATATGCCGTTCGCTGTGGCGGAGCGCAAAATCATCGCTTCGGGCTGTATGATGCGGTGATGATCAAAGATAATCATATTGCAGCGGCGGGAGACATCACCCGTGCCCTGCAAGCGGCAAAAGATTATGTGGGCCATATGGTCAAAATTGAAGTGGAGGTTGATAGTCTCCAGCAATTAGAAACCGTGTTAAAGGCGGGCACAACAAGCCCTGACGGATTTTTGCCCTTCGCTGATGTGGTACTGCTGGATAATTTTTCCTTAGACGATTTACGTACCGCCGTGGCGCAAAATAAAGGCAGGCTAGTGTTGGAGGCCTCTGGCAATGTCACTTTGAAATCAGTGCGCGCGATTGCTGAAACCGGTGTTGATATTATCTCTTCTGGTTGGCTTACCCATTCAGCCCCCAATCTCGATATTGGGCTTGATTTTTAACCTGCCTCCTCCCCCAACCATTTGTGAGTTGACAGGCAAGCGCCAATGGTGAGAGCCTTTTTCTCAGGGTAGGGTCGCTTATGGAGGAGATATTTATGTTTCTCAAAATCGGTTTATTTTCTTTTTTTCTACTCATGCTTAGCGGCTGCGTTATCATCGCTGACGGCACAGATGAGGCCAACACCCAAAGTGCCCGTCGACAGGCCACCGGCTCTTATAATGTTCGCTATGTCACCCCTACAAAAAATTTACGTTCCATCAAGCCCTTTGATGAAACCCTTGATGATCTCAACGCCGCCATTACGCGACGTGGCCTGACCATTTTTGCAACCATTGATCATGCGGATGGTGCGCGCTCAGCCGGTATGGATCTGGCCCCCACCACCTTGGTCATTTTCGGTAATCCAAAAGCTGGCACCGCCTTGATGCAGGCAAATCAGGAAGTGGCTATTGGGCTACCATTAAAAGCGCTGGTGTGGCAAAATCAAAAGGGTGATGTGATGGTCAGCGTGACTAATATCGACGCCCTCTCGCAGCAATATGATCTATCAAGCGCAGCCCCTGTGATGGCGCGCATTGATGATGCGCTCACCGCCATACTCGAAGAAGCCGTTGCGCCCAAAATGTAATAAGTTTTGATTTCCGCCCCGCGGACTATGTTCCGCGCTTTCTCTATTG
>JALWRV010000259.1 GCA_027080545.1 Parvularculaceae bacterium | reverse complement strand
CGACCATCACGGTCATGTTGCGCCGCTCTCCCCCCAGATTAAGCTGCGATGGGTCCGCAATGATTTTATTGACCATGGCCGGGGAAAGATATTGCGAAAAAGCGCCCTGAATTTCGCTCCGCATCTGTCGCTCCAAGGCAAAGTCACGCGCCGCCAACGCGCCGGTGACGGCCAAGAACCCAGCCCCGATATCAAAGGGCGATAGCCAGAGCCGTCCATAGCGCAGGCTCACCCACCCCAACACCAGAAAGATCACCACCATGGCCACGGTCCAAAACAGGCGGGTCAAAGGCTTGCCCATTTGCGCCACCCCAAAGCCCAACAAGACCCCGACCCCAAGTAAGGCCATGGCGGCCCAAGCGGGCGGCTTGTTAATGGCCAAGCCATTTTTGAAATTATCATAGATGGTGGCTTGCACCTCGACCCCGGCAGTAAAAACACCAGTCTTGCTGGTATAGGGCGTCTCAAAGGCATCAGCGGTTGAAACATCCGGGTCTGATTGCAGTGAATAACCAACCAACACGACCTTATCTTTGAAAAAACCCGGGGGTAAAAATTCTTCCGGGTCCAAAGCCTGATAGTAGGAAACACGTGGATAGGAATTATGCGGGCCAAAATATTGGATCAGCTGATCGGCCTCTTCAATGATGGCTGGTTGCTCATTCGCCGCCATTAATAGTTCCTGCATGAAATTATCTTTTGGGGAGGGCAGTTGGCGCACCACCCCATCCCCATCTGGCTGCACATTGGCGCGCCCGGTGCGGGCCCCATTGGCAAGGAAGATAGAAAGCGGTTCATTGCGAATATAGCTGGTGGTTTGGGCGGTCTCCACACGTACCAAATCGGTGGCAAAAACCACGTCATTTTGGGCGGCGGCGGCAAGGGCTGCGTCATCTTCCGCGCCAAATTGAGAAGGCGAGGAAAAAACAATATCAAAGCCAATAGCTTTGGTGCCGGCTGCACGCAGGGCTTCGATTAACTCACCATGCAAGGCTCGCGGCCAAGGCCATTGCAAATCCAGCACCCCAAAGGAAGGGTCATCAATCGCGACAATAACAATGCCAAGCTCGTCAGGTCGCGCGGGATCTGTGGTGGAGAGCTGATCAAACGCCGCCCCATCAATGGTTCGCCATTGGGATGTGTTTTGCAGAATTAACACCGCAAACCCAACAGCCAGCGCCCATAGCAGAGAAACAAGCCTACTATTGCGGCGTTCCGCATTCAATGAGCCACGCTTCGCCATAGATCAGAACCTTACACCACCAGAAAGAAATGCCGTGATACCCGGCGCCGGTACATTGGGTTGCACTTCATAGGTTTCATCCAGCAAGTTCAAAATCCCAGCTTCCACCACGAAACGCTTGTTCATGGGTTCCCATTTACCGGTGAAATCAACGGTAAAATGGTCGCCAATGGGAACTTGCGCCGTATCCACCTGCTTGCCGATATAGATGCCTTCCAAGGTCAGCTTAATTCTTCTGGGGTGGGTCCAAACCAGCCCGATACCCCCTTGGGAATCCGGTAAATAGGGCAGGGTAATCGCGTTGCCCAAGGTCAGGGCATCCAACCCGGAAGCATCCGTCACCGTGTAGCGCCCATTTACGGCCCAATTACCGCCGGGCAGATAGTTCACATCCACAGTAACATGATCAATCGTCCCATCATAAATATTGATAGCAGCATCTTGGTCTGGGGTGAGATAGGATAGGGTGTTGAAGGTTTGATGCTCGGCTTCAATAGAGGTGAACCATTGATCAGACCAATGGGCATCCCACCGTAAAATCTGATTGTCGAGAACCGTGCGCTCGGTCAAGGGTAAGCGAGATTCTTTCAAGCCCACCGTATAGAGCGGCATCAGGGTAAAGGGCGAGACGGCAATGCGCTCACGCGATGTTGCAGCACGCAACCAATGGTTTTTATGCGCCTCAAACGCCACCCCAACCCGATAGTTGGTGGAGCCCCCAAGCGTGCCTGGTGGCAAGTTGGTCAAGTCGGAATCTTCATTAAAATAGCTCAGCTGTCCTTGCAGGGTCAGGCGGTCATTGGCCTTATAGCGACCATCAATATACACCACCTGTTCTTGAATTGAATTGCGTGGCCGCGTGGTGTCAATGGTTGTAACCGTACCATTTGTTTCGACCGCGTCGGTAACGAACACGCCCTTGATGTCCTTATTGAGAAATTCCGCGCCGATTTTCAAATCCAAAGCCCCAAAGCCTTTGGCGTAATTGCCCATAATGAAGTTTGCTTTATTGTCTTTATTTTCGGTTAGGCGCTCCACAAAGGCGGCTTGAGGGGTATAGACAATATCAAGATCCTTTTTTTGATCCCAGCCTGCGGCAATGGAGAAATTTTGACGATTGCTAATTTTGTGATTCCAAACAAAAGTTGCAAAATTTTGACTTTCGGTGAAGTCATGTTCACCCCCAAAGCGCAACAGAAAATCCGTGCGATCCGTGGTAATATTGCGACTTTCATCGCGATAGGTGCCATAAAAGGCGATATTGTCATAAGGCGTAATGGCCATGCCCACATAGGATTCAATAGCCGAAGAATCCCGCGTGGTTTCGGATAAATCATCATGATAGGATGTTTGTTGACCGGTAAGGCTAAACGCTATGGGCATACCCCCATTGCCAACTGCCGGGTAGAAGCGCCCTTGCAAGGAAGCGTTTTGGCGATTGAGATCAAAATTTGAGCTGGCAATATTGCGCCCGTTCAAAGTCGCTTCCACAAACCCTTCTTTAGAGATTTGGAATTGCCGTTGGGAGTGCGCCACAGACAGGGGGTCGAGGACAACGCCCTGCATAAAGCTGGAAATTTGCTGAATCTCGTCGCCATTGGATGGATTAAAGCCGGTAATATCTTGGCTTTGATAGAAAAGCCCGGCTGATTCATTCAATACTTGGTCAAAATAAGAGGTAGATTCAAAACTATCAAACACCCGGTCCCCATAATAGCGGCCCAGCGCATTAAGATCCACAAACCGGAAGGCCCTAGAGAGGTTGGAACCGGTTTCACGATTCTCAGACAAGGTTTCATAAATCCCGCCACGGGCTTGAAACCGGCGCAAGGCTTCGCGCGCGCCGTCAATAGCCTCGCCGCTTTGATATTGGTCAATGCCTAAAGCGGTGCGGTAAAGCGGCGGAAAAGGCGAGTTTGGGTCGAGCCGATCGGCAGCATCCAATTGCTGTTGGGCAAGATCACGGTCCTGTTCCCGGCCATAGCTTTCCGCAAGCCGCAACAGGGCTGGCGAATAGGAAGGATTGTCAGCCGAGGCGGCAAGAAATTCCTGTAAAGCCGATTGATTGTCTCCTTCGAGTGCAAAAATTTGCCCATATCCCAGCCGCGCTATGGAAAGGTTCGGGGCAATTTCAAAAGCGCGATTGAGCGCTCGGCGCGCCTTATGGGGGCGGTTTTGCTTTAAATAAATATCAGCCTGATGAACATAAAGCTCGGCATTTTTCGGATGTGCCGCAATCGCTTGTTCGATCACGGCCATGGCTTCTTTGTCGGCCCGGCGCTCCAATAAAATTTTGCTCAAGGTCAACAAGATATCGGCCTGATCGGGAGCAAGTTCAGCGGCTTGTTGAGCATTGATGAGAGCCAAATCAGGCCGTCCCAAATAGTTGGCCTGATATTCAGCTTTCAAGGCCAGTAATGTCGGCTCTGGGGCTGCGGCACCATCAAGCCCCTTTTCGAGAGCGGTTTCGATAATGGCCTGATCGCCGATCAGCAAACCAATCTGGGCTTGTAAAGTATAAATATCGTGCAAAGCCGCGCGATCCGTTTGGGCTTCGGCATCTTGCTGTGCAACCTCCAACAGGCTGAGAGCCCGATTAAAGTCTCCGTGTGCCGCCGCCTTTCTGGCATCATCGATGGCAACCATAGTGCTATTGCCCGAGACAAAACTATCTTCCGGTAAAAAATAGAGCATCTGCTCACGCCCGGTGCGGTTAACCACAATTTCTTTTACCGGGGCTTCGCCGGGTCGGGCAGAAGCAGCCTCACCACCGGCAACAGCCAGAGAACCTTGATCATTGAAAAAATTCACCTCGCCACTGGCTACCTGTAAACGGGTTTGCTCTCCTTCGACCTGCATCGACCATTCGGTACCGCGAATGGCCGCCGTGGCCGACGGGGTTTCCACATTGAGGCGGCTTTTTTTGCGAGGCGCTCTTGCCCATAGGCGACCGCGTAAAATCTGCAATCGAGTCAGCCGACCATTATTCATTTCCTTGACTTCAAGGGTGGTATTGCGGGCGAGGCGTATCTGGGTCTGATCCGCAAAAACGATGGCCAAGGCGCCCTCATCATTGGTGCGAATAATATCCCCGGCTTTTAGGTTCTGCCCAGCGACCAGAATGTCTGGGGTGGTTTTTTCCACCAACACAATCTCTTCGCCCTGGCGGGTGGAAACAACCTCCCCTGAAATAGGATCAATGCGCGCGATTGGCTCCGCTGCCATGGCGTGCCCAGCGAACCAAAGGGCCGCGGATCCCATCAGTATGGTAGCCAATGTTTTTGCCATCATTTTTTGTTCCCCGAAACTCATAACACCAGACCCCATTTTTTTCCTCCATAAGCGAGCAAGGGTGTCGGCATGGCCAAACACCCATTCCAATATGCGTCGCAGATTAGGCCCCTTTTTAGCATTCACTGTGACCCATATCACAAGAATGGCGGAAAGACTGATTAAATTCACACAAATGTGTGATAAAATAACATCAGGCGATGAGGGGTTCTCCCCGTAAATCACGGCCAATAGTTGGAAATTGCCACCCCATGGTCACGGCCCGCATCAGCATGAAAATCCAGAAGCTTAGCCAAAGCCCATGATTACCCAAAGGCGGGATAAGCAAAGCCGCCAAAATAATGAAAAAGATCGACGAGATGA
>JALWRV010000258.1 GCA_027080545.1 Parvularculaceae bacterium | reverse complement strand
CTCGAAATCATCATCGGCCTCTTCGATGACAATTTCAGCCAAACCGTCTTCTTTCTCATTGAGAACCAGTTCCACATCATCACGAACCTCAAACTGGTCTTCGAATAGAGGCTCATCCATTGGCTCTTCAGCCTGATTGCGCCGCCGGCGTCGGGCCCCGATCATCAGTAAAAACATCACCGCGACCAAGGCCACCAAGAGCCCTAATACCCACATCCAGATATTGCCCGGATCGACGATTTGCGAATCCGCGCCCGCCGTCAGGGCTTCAACGCTGTTGCGGGCCTGTTCTGCCTGTTCGGCATCAGACAAGGGCGTGGTTGCTGGATCTGTTTCCTGCACAAAACCTCCCAATGGCCCCCAGCCGTTGATCACACTCAACAAATTTTCCGATAAACTATTTGACACAAAGCCATTGAAGACAAGTTCAGCGCGCCGAAACAGCGCCAAAATGCCTAAACTCCCCTGATCTGCCCCGTGAGAGGCAGCCTGTAACAACGCCACAATTCCCATTTTGGTACCCAATACCCACTACTCTACTGTATTCCTTACAACATTCAGGCCAAAATGGCGAGACCAGAGTGAGACCAACCCCCGATTCACCCTAAAATACAGCTTATTGACGAAAGCGCCCCAAGCCCCTAGATGCGGAACATGGCTATTCTTCCCATAATAATCGCTCCAGACCCCAGATTACGCCAAAAATCCGCCCCTGTGGAAAGGGTGGATGATGAATTGCGCACACTCATGGATGATATGCTGGAGACCATGTATGCGGCCCCCGGCATTGGCCTTGCGGCGATTCAGGTGGGCGTGCCAAAACGGGTGATCGTCATGGATTTGGCAGGCGAAGGCGAAGAGGCCGAACCGCGCTTTTTTGTCAATCCTGAAATTATAAATCCATCCACAAAAACAACACCTTACGAAGAGGGCTGCCTATCTGTGCCCGATTTTTATGAAGATGTGGAGCGGCCCATTAGCTGTAGGGTGCGCTATCTCGATTATCATGGCGAGGAACAGATTCTTGATGCCGAAGGGCTGTTAGCCGTGTGTATTCAGCATGAGATGGACCATCTCGAAGGTATTCTTTTCATTGATCATTTATCTCGGTTAAAACGCGAACGCATTCTCAAAAAACTGAAAAAAGAACAGAAATTTGCGACCGCGCAAGAGGATGGCTGTGGCGATCCTGCTTGCAACCATCCGGGGCATTAACAATTTAGCGAGGCGAAAATGCGGTTGGCTTTTATGGGAACCCCCGTTTTTTCCGTTCCCGCTCTGGGCGAGCTTATCGCCGCCGGACACGACATAGTTGCGGTCTATTCGCAACCACCACGTCCCGCCGGGCGCGGGATGAAGCAACAAAAAAGCCCCGTTCATGCTTTCGCCGAACAACAGGGCATTATTGTCCGTACACCGACTAACTTTAAAAGTGAGGAGGAGCGGGCGGCTTTTGCAGCGCTTGATCTTGATGTGGCGATTGTCGTTGCCTATGGGTTGATTTTGCCCAAGGCGATTTTGGACGCGCCGCGCCATGGCTGTCTGAACCTTCATGGCTCTTTATTGCCGCGCTGGCGCGGGGCGGCCCCTATTCAGCGGGCGATTATGGCCGGGGACCGAGAGACCGGTGTACAAGTGATGCAGATGGAAAAAGGGCTTGATACGGGACCAATCCTTTTGTCGGAAACCGTGCCGATTGAAGCAGAGGATAATGCCGGAAGCCTTGCCGACAAAATGTCCCATGTGGGGGCCCATTTACTGCCCCGCGCTCTGTCAGCTTTAGAGCGCGGTGCCTTGCAAGCGCAGCCGCAATCGCAGCAGGGTATTATTTATGCCGACAAAATTTCCAGTGATGAGGCACGCACTGATTGGACGCGCCCCGCCCGCGAGCTTGATTTTCATATTCGCGGGCTTTCGCCTTTTCCCGGGGCGTGGTTTGAACTGAAAGATGACAAGGGCAAAACCTATCGGGTGAAAGCGTTAATGAGCCGCTTAACCGATGCAAAAAGCGATGCGGCCCCCGGCACCATAATCGGCTTTGAAAATGAATTGCTGATTGCCACTGGTGAAGGGGTGATTGCGCTCACCCGATTGCAGCGGGCCGGCGGCAAGGCGCAAGAAGCGAGCGAATTTTTGCGCGGTGCCAAGCTGGCCGCCAACAGCAGAGCTCTTTAGATGCCACGTTTTCACTTAACCCTTGAATATGATGGCGCGCCTTTTGTCGGCTGGCAAAAGCAGGCCGAAGACCCTTCCGTGCAAGAGGCATTGGAAAAAGCAGGCGAGGCTTTAAGTGGCGCCTCTGCCCCTTCTATTGCGGCCGGGCGCACGGATGCGGGGGTCCATGCCATTGCCATGAGTGTGCATATTGATCTGGCCAAGGATTTTCCGACAAATACGGTGCGCGATGGGCTTAATGCCCATTTGGGCGCTTTGCCCATCGCGGTTACATCAGCGACAAAGGTGAGCGATGAGTTTCATGCGCGGTTTTCTTGTATTGGACGGCAATATTTCTATCGCTTAGCCGAGCGCCGCAGCCCGCCAGCCCTAGATGCGGGGCGGGTCTGGCATATTCCTTACGCCCTTGATGCTGAGGCTATGCGCGAAGCGGCGCATTGTCTGATCGGCGAGCATGATTTCACTACATTTCGCGCCAGCCTGTGTCAGGCGAAAAGCCCTGTCAAAACTCTGGACAGGATTGAAATTTTTCGCGCCCGCGACGAGATTATTTTGCGTTTTGCGGCGCGGTCTTTTTTGCATAATCAAATTCGCTCGCTGGTTGGTTCGCTGGAGCGGGTGGGGGCTGGTAAATGGGCGGTGGGCGATATGCAAAAAGCATTGGAAGCAAAATCTCGCGCCGCCTGCGGCCCAGTGGCGCCGGCCCATGGGCTTTATTTTGAAAAAGCCATCTATCCGGAATAATTATTTTAACGGAATGCCCGGGTCTTGGCGGAGCATATCGCGTTTTTGTTTTTCCGCCTGCATTACCTTTATGATGGGGTGCGAGCCTTCAGGATAGCGTTTTTTAATTTTATCCGCACACACGCCCGCCTCTGATATGACAATATCAATCGCTTGCTTAGCGCTTGCATCATCCACCACGTCCGGCAACAGATAATCAAGACGCTCAATGGCATCATGGGCGGTGATATTTTGTTGTTCCTCACTAACACCCGGCGCTGCCATGGTCAGTTCATAGCCCCAAATCAAAAAAGCCATTTGCGCCTGTGTGGCGGGCTCTTTCGGCATGCCGTTGGGAATGAGATATTCGATGATCCAGCCATAAACCGCCATGCAATAGGCCGCATCATTGGCTGAAAACTTAGCCTCTACGGTTGGCGCGGGGTCTGAGGATTGGGCCTTTGCAAAAACCGGCAAGCCTGCCATCAACAAAAGCAACAAGCTCAAGCACCACCCTTGCCACGGGCTTATGCCCCGTAAATATCGATCATTTTTCTGCATCAGAGCCATTGTAACAGCAATAAAGAGGCAAAAGTAAGAACAAATATTGCTCTTTATTTCTCTGCTAATTTGCCCCGTCGCCCCCCACTAACCCCCCATAGATCAAGCGGATAATGGCGTCTTGTGCCAACCGAATGGCAAAGGCCACGAATTCAAGAAAAAGCACCACCCCACTTGCACTAAGGCTGGCCAAGGTTTCGGTCTGGGTAAATATGCGCCAACGCATCCAAAGTCGCGTAAAAAAAGATAACAATATCGCAACCGCAATAGAGGCGGGTTTTTCTAGTGACACCATGGCCACACAGAGAAATGTCAGCGGCAATTGTAAAATCAGGAAAGACCAGTTGAAGGCAATGAGCATGGGCGCAAAATTCTTGCCCCAGTTAAATCGGCGCGCCATATCGACCAAAATCAACAGGCTGATTGACCAAATCAAAACCAATCCGAAAATTTGGATGGTTGCATCCAGCCAAAATGGCAAGTCCGGCACTTCCGGCAATTCCTCCGGTGGCATGGATTGCCACATGACGAGAATGGTTTTGTAGAACAACAATAGAAACGGAAGCGCAATGGGAAAGGCGAGGAATGACCGCCAAACCCCATCAATGGACACATCCATGCGCTCACGCCAATCTGGCGATCCTCCGAGCAAAGCCAATGTGGCGCTAATATCGGTGCGAACAGAATGGGCCATCAAATAGAAAAATATTTTTTCAAAATAGTGTGATAAATCGAAGACAGGCGGTGAATATCTTGCGTGTCTACATGCTCGTCAATTTTATGGATCGACGCCCCGATCAACCCCATTTCTGCCACCGGACATAGAAACCGAATAAAGCGGGCATCTGAAGTGCCACCGCTGGTCGAATGATCTGGCATAGTTCCCGTTTCCTGTTTTACCGCATCAGCGATGATCTGGATAAACTTTTTATCGGTGGTCAAAAAGGCCTCGCCCGCGACCCGCGCTTGCAAATCCCATCCTTCCCTTCCCCCCAGGATTTTTTCCAACCGTTCGTGCAAATGGGCGATTAATTTCTCCCCCTCCCAATGAGGATTAAAACGCACATTGAAATAAGCCTCGGCACTGGGGGGAATAACATTTTCTGCAAGTTTCGGGGTGGCAATATGCGAAATTTCCAAATTGGTCTGTTGAAACTCCGGATAGCCTTGATCCAGCGGCGGGTCCAATAAACCCGCCAATGCCCGCACCAGTTTGGGGGCCGGATTGTCCGCCCGGTGCGGATAGGCCACATGGCCTTGCGTACCTGAAATACGCAAATGGCAATTACAAGATCCCCGGCGACCAATTTTGATCATGTCTCCCAATTTTTCAACACTGGAAGGCTCCCCCACCAGACAATGATCAATTTTTTCACCGCGTTCTTTTAGGGTCGCCACCATGGCCCGCGTACCATTGATTGCAGGCCCTTCTTCATCGCCGGTAATCATCAGGCTAATAG
>JALWRV010000257.1 GCA_027080545.1 Parvularculaceae bacterium | reverse complement strand
CTCTGTGCTCGACAAGCCCCCCTCAGCGGAGTTGCGCGAAAACCAAACCGATCAAGACAGTTTGCCGTCTTATGAGGTGTTGGATGATATTCTTTATGGCCTTATCGAGGAAGAAATTTGCGTCGATGCTATTGCCGCACGAGGCCATGATCGCGCGCTGGTGGAGAAAGTCCAGAACATGCTTTATCGGGCGGAATATAAGCGCCAGCAAGCCCCCCCGGGCCCGAAAGTCAGTATACGCAATTTTGGACGCGATCGACGCCTGCCTTTGACCAATCATTGGCGTGATCGCGACGGGTAAGGTTTTCTTCTAGCGATGCAGAAAGCCGGCGGCAGTTTTTGGATCTGAAGCGATACACACAATGTCTGCCTGTTGTCCGGCGACCACCATCATGCTGGCGGCTTCTTGTACTTCCTTTTTGGTGGCGATGCCGTCTTTGACCATGGTACTCATGATCAAGCCCATCTTGTCTACATCAAGGCCAGCCTCAGATAGTAGGGCGACCATGGCATATTGGCGCGATGGTAGGGCGGCGGCCATATAGCCCGCCCCACAGGCACAGATGAGCGGGGCGTCGGGTCGATCTCCATAAACATTGGTAGCCAGACAATTTTTGACCAAGGTTTGCATATGGTCGGCCTTGCTCAAAATCGGGTCTGTCGATTGTGCGGCATGGGACGCCTGTAACAAGCCGAACGCTGCCAAAAGTGGTAATAGCCCTAATAAAAAAGTGTGATGAATAGACCAACGCATGGGAAACCTCCTTGGTAATGTCTGCCCAGTATAGCAGCGAAAAGGGGCAGGCATAAGGCGGCAGACCACAGGTTTAATCTGCGGGAAACGTCTAGGGGGCGTTTTTGACGGGAATAGTGATTTCCACCGGGGGAGACTGCTCGAATATCAAGGTCAACTGGACTGTCTTGCCGGGCTGCAAGGGGCCTTTTAGCCCGATCAGCATTAAATGGGTGCCCCGTGGGGCCATCTGTAAGCGCTCTTCGGGGGCTAGGGTTATTTCGCCCATGGGGCGCATGCGCATAATGCCGTTTTCTTCAATAGTTTGGTGAATTTCTGCTGCTTCGGCATTGGGGCTCTGGATCTCTATCAACCGGTCTTCACTATTGCTATGATTGGTGAGGGTAAAATAGACGGCGCCCATTGTACCTTGGCTAGGGCGCGCCCAGCCCCCCTCAATTTCCCACTCTTGGGCAGATGGGGTAGTAGGGGCTGTTGGTGTGCGGTTACAAGCACTGAGGCTGGCCAGCAGGCTAGCGCCTATCAAGGCAAGACAAAAACCGGTTACGGGTTGGCGGTGGCGTCGCTTGGCAAATAGATCAAAGAGGCTCATATAGGTCCTATCTATCGGGGTTTTCAAATCCGGGTTTATTAACGCGTTCAGGCCTCGATAGTCCATCAATAACCAAAAGTGAAGCCGTCCGGTTCGTCCCCCATGGCCTCACCAAAATTGCGGCCCCGAAGAAGAGAATAGCCTTAAGAGGAATAGAATGAAGCTGTCTGAACTCGAACGATTACAAACCTATTTGCGCCAGCGCTTCAATGATCCAGCGCTCAACATTAAGGCCCGTCCCAATAAAGATGATTCCGCCGAGGTTTATATTGGCGAAGAATTTATTGGTGTTTTATTTCGCGATGATGAGGAGGGAGATGTTTCCTACGATTTCAACATGGCGATATTGGAAATTGATCTGCCGGAACAAGCCTAGGGGCGCATGATGGTGGTGCCAAAAATTTCCAATTTGGGGAGTGTCGGCATTTTTATCGTCCATCGGCGTATTTTGACCCTGCTGATTGTGGCGGCGGGCCTGTTTGCCTTTGCCTTTTCCGGTGGTCTGTTGGGGCAGGCGCCGCGCGCTGTCCTGATAGAACGGTTGCGCGATATGGGCCCAGCTCTGTTTGTGTGGCCTTGGTTGCTGATCTGGGCGAGCCTGTTGCTGAGCAGTTTCGCACCCCCTTTACAGATGGGGCGGCTTTTGTTGAGCGTCGCCTTGGTCGCTTTTGTCGGCTTTTATATGGGCTTTGCCGATGGGCATGTTTGGAGCCTTCTTCGCTATCCGGATTTGATAATCGCCTTGTTGGGGACGCTGGTTTTAATCAATCTGGTGCCGTTTTTGGGGCGGCGGCATTTACAAATGATGTTGCTGGTGCCGATTAGCGGCATGATTGTGGGTTTTTTCACCATCGCCCGGCCCTTATTGCTTTCACAATGGAGGGATGAGGAGGTGGCGATTGTCTATGGGGGCGTTTTTCTGCTTGCCATCACGCTGGGGGGGCAATTGATCTATCGGCTCAATTTTTATTTGTGGGAGGGGGCGTCAATGACGCGGGCTGTGGCGCAGGCTGTGAATGTTAGTCTCGCCAGCTTGATCCTCGCGGTGCTGGCCTTTGGCCTACAAGGTTTAATGATCCCCCAGATAGACTTTGTGGGATCAGTATTTCTGATCCCGATAATGGCGGTGGTGGGGGTTATCTCTATGGCGGCCTTGCTTGGGTTTGTTGACCAGGATCTCGGCCTGTCACGCCTTGAGCAACAGCGCCATCGCGCCAGTGTGCGCACATGGCGCGAGGTGAGCGCGCGGGTTCGCCACCCCGCAGCGCAAGCCATTGTTACCATCGCTGCCATGATTGGTTTTGTCGGGGTATGGGTTACGCCTTTGGGTCAATTGTCTGGTTATGAGGTGCCTTTTTGGCTGTTCCTGTTTTCATTAGTGGCCATTGGCTCCGGCCTGTTATTGACCTTTATCTCTGTGCGTATCGCTTTATTGAGCCTGTTTATTGTGGGGCTGGGTGATTTGGTGGCGACACGCTTTGATCTGGTGTTGAGCGAGCCGCTTTTGTTGATTCTGGTGCGCACCTTATTGTTAATCTTGGTGGCGGGGGCCGGCCTGACATGGCGCAGTCGATTGCGTGGGGTTGGGGCAGGCCGATTGCGCGGCGTCATCGCCATTGCGTCTGCTATGGCTCCTTTTATTGCCACCTTGTGTTTGGTCATCATTGCCGCTGCCGGGCTTAGTTTAGGGCTGCGTTATGGGGCCGATTTAGCGCCCGCCCAAGGGCAAATGGTGATCGCGATGTTGCGATTGGTGACCAGCGGCGTGGTTGCAATTTTTTTAATGCCGTTTGTGATGATGGTTTTAGAAAAATTGCGCATTCTTTAAGCGCCCCCCATAAGCGTGTCGCAATGGCTAATTTTGGGGCGGCCAGTTCTGGGGTGGCTAGTTTTGGGAGGGCGTGGTGGCCAAAGATTGCTCGCCCTGCTGGTTTAGCTTTGTGATGAATTGGCGTATTTGCGCGTCGATTTTGGCCCACTCGGCCAGATAGGCCCGTTTGAAAATATATTTTACCGATACTTTTTCATTGAGCTCATATTCGCGATAGCAATCTGCCGGTAAAATACCGTCTTCTTTATAGCAAAACAGCACAATCAGACTTTCGCTACCATCTGGGCGAGGGCCAAGAAAAAGGTCGCGACCAGAAAAGCCATTGGTCTCGGTATTGGTGCCCCGGTCCTTGAAGGTAAATTTAGTCAAGCCATATTTATATTCCTCGCCGCGCTTGTCGATTACTTGCGGCATATAGAGATATTCGATGCGCTCGCTTTCGTTAAACGGGGTTCGGCGTTGAAAAATATTGATATCAATACGGCGGGAGTCTTTTTTATTTTCGATAAAATCCATGCGCCGCGCTGGTGAATAGCCGCTCAAGGTTGGCCAAAAGACATAAAGCGCCAGCGCTTTGCGCTCGCCATCTCGGCGGTCTCTGGGAAATACCGTATAGGAAGAGGGAACCGTGAACGGGGTTTCGCCAATGACAGCGGTGATGGGTTGATCAGAGATGGTCGGTTTGGGTGTATTGCCGAGCAATTCGCTACCGCTGGGGCCAACATAATTATATAAAAAAATTGCACACAGCCCGAGCGTGATGAAGAAGATGGTCAGCGGGTAGCGCCAACCGGATTCTTCCTTGATATCCTCGCCCCCAAATCCATGACCGTATGACATGATGGTTCCTCTCGCTGGCTTTCGCAGCACTGGTGGCTTAGCACAAAAATATTGGACAGGGGAAGCGGGGCCCCCATGAAATATTGGCCACAAGGGGCCTCACCTTACCCGCGCTGGGGTCAGATAAGATTAATCATTTCAGCCACCAGCGGATGGCGCACCACATCGCGTTCGCTAAAACGGATGGCGGCGATATTGTCTGATTGGTCGAGCTTGCGGGCGATCTCGTCTAGTCCGGACAGGCCGGGCAACAGGTCCGATTGCTCTGGGTCGCCCGTGACCACCATGGTTGAGTGCCAGCCAAGGCGGGTGAGGAGCATTTTTAATTGTCCATAGGTACAATTTTGCGCTTCATCGAGAACCACAAAGGCGTTGTTCAATGTGCGCCCGCGCATGAAGGCGATGGGGGCAATTTCGATAATGTCATCCGCAATCATGGCTTTCAAGCGTTTTGCTGACAGGCGATCCGCCAGCGCATCATAAAGGGGGCGTAAATAGGGAGATAGTTTTTCTTCCATATCGCCCGGTAAATAGCCGAGATTTTCCCCGGCCTCTACCGCTGGGCGCGAGAGGATAATGCGTCCGACCCGGCCTTGCTCGAGAGCTTCGACGGCTTTTGCCACCGCCACATAGGTTTTGCCGGTGCCGGCGGGACCAATGGCAAAAACCAAGGGGTGGCTATCCAGCGCTTCAAAAAAGCGTTTTTGGCTATCATTTTGGGGGCGTACATTTTTGCGATATTTTTGGTCGCGCACCTTATCGGAAGGCACATCATCCATGGGGCTCCATCGTTTACTATAGGGGGTTTTGCGATCACCTTCAAAAAGCGGTTGAACCTTGCAGGCCGGATCATGGCCCTCATCAAAAAACTGTTTCGAATTTTTGATTGCCGCTTTGCGTGATGCGCGTCTACCCATGGAGC
>JALWRV010000256.1:16341-18256 GCA_027080545.1 Parvularculaceae bacterium | reverse complement strand
AAGCAAATCATCCCAGAGCAAAAATATGGAGATAAATCCCGCATTGATTTTTTACTGAAGTGCGATGGCAAGCCCGATTGCTATTTGGAGGTTAAAAATGTCCATCTGCGCCGCTGCCCGGAGCCGCTAGCGGAATTTCCCGACAGCAAAACCGCCCGCGGTCTAAAACATTTGCAGGAATTGCAAAAAATAGTCGACAGGGGTGACCGGGCCGTTTTGCTTTTCGTTGTGCAACGGGGAGATTGCGAAAAATTTTCTATCGCGTCTGATCTCGACCCTGCCTATGGGGTGGAGATCAAGAAAGCCATAAGCGCTGGGGTAGAAATAATGGTGTGGGATTGTGCGGTAAGCTCAAAGGAAGTTTGCTTGCGCCGCCCCCTACCCTTTACGGGGTGAGCTTCCCCTTATCGCCCCACCAGCTTTGGGTTTTTTCCATGAGGGCGCGATCTGATGGTGATAGAAACGCCATTAAAGCCTGATTGGACGCTTCCATTTCAGTGGTAATTTTATGTGCCAATTCGCTTGATATCATATTGGGTGGCTTTTCTCTGGAACGTAGAATTTTGCTGATGATCGGGTCCAAACGCCCCCCATGGGGACTACGCAACCAAGGAAATGTCCGATAGAGCCGAATTTGATTCGGGGAGAGGGTGAGATTGCGGCGCTTGTTCCTGCTACCACCATCTTGCTCCACCCCCAAAAGTTGACAAAATTGGGTGACCACATTTTGCTCTGGTTGGTAAAGCCGTGCGGTCACCTTATGGACAGATCGGCATTGAGTGAATTTTTGTAAAAGGCCGGCCCAATCGCACTGGCCCGCTTTAGCCAGATAGGCCCAAACCTGTTCCGGGGTGGTTTTGTCTTTCTCCCATGCGAACCATTGCCACCACGCCGATTGCAACCAGTCCACTTGCGGACGGACAAAGGCGATGATCTCGGCCTGCACGTCACGCTTGGCCAATACAGCCTCAAAGGCGGATAGATGCTCTATTTCGTGTCCCCAACTTTCTTTAGAAAGAATGGGCACGATCGATTGCCTGTTTTCTCCTCTCCCCTTTTCTTCCCCCCCTTTTTCTTCCCATGCTGTCTCCGGTAACGCCGCAACGGCACTGGCGATATCGCCAAGAGTGGTGAAATAGCTGAGCGGATGAAGGCGTGCCCGCCAAGTAAGCCCTGCCCCCGTCAGCGGTTTTCCTTTACGCACCACATAATAGCGATAGGAGCCTTCATGAGAGGTCAAGAAAGATTGACGACACAAGAAAGACTGGATCGCCGAGGAACCGGTTTTGGAAAAGCCGATATGGAGAATGATTTTGCGCAATCCTATCTTTTTCCAACTGGTCTTCTGGTCCGCTTACCGCTTTAGCCCTTCCAGCCAAAAACCGACAGCCCCTTAAACGGTATCTAAGAGGCCCGTCTTTGAATATGATTTTAGCGGGAAGCCACCAAGACGCCAGACCCTATATAGACAGCCCCAACACTTTGATTGAGGCGTTTCTGGACTTTGCTGGATGTAAGCACGGAACGAAATTGTTCGGCCAAGAGCATATACGCCCCATAAACCATAAAGGAGGTTACGATAATAATCAGTGAAATCATCACAAAGCCTGAGAAATTCAAAATGCTGACATCAAAAAATGTCGGCAAAATAGCGCTATAGAACAAAATCGCCTTTGGGTTGCCCAATGTGACAATCACCCCAAGGCCGATATCCCCAAAAGGGGAAGCCGGTTTTGTTTGTGTAATTTCAACGGTGCGGTTGGCATTTTTGAGCGTGGTAAAGCCGAGCCAAAACAAATAAAGCGCTGCCGCATATTTTACGAGTTGAAACAGGGGCCCGAAATGGGTGGCGATTGTCGACAGCCCCAAAATGGCGAGGCCAAGAAAAAGCATATCCACAAGCACCAGCCCCGTA
>JALWRV010000256.1:6341-8841 GCA_027080545.1 Parvularculaceae bacterium | reverse complement strand
TGGACAAAAAGGAACATCGCGCCCGCATTCTTAACATCTCTCCTTATGGCGCCCTAGTGCGCGCCCTGCCCGGCACAAAGCAGGGAGAAAAAATCATTCTCTATGTGGACAAAATCGGGCGCTTTACCGGCGAAATCATTCGTATAGAGCGCGATGGCTTCGCGATTAAATTTGATCAAAACAAAAAACGCGCCCGCCGCATAGCCGACATGCTCACATGGTTGGTTAATGATGGCGAAGAATCGTTTAACCGACGCCGCGCTCAACGCATCAAACAAAACAAAAACGCCATCGCTGTGCTTGAAGATGCGCGCAATGTGCCGTGTCGTATTCTCGATATTTCCATGACCGGGGCATCCTTGGCAATCAAACCAAGGCCCGCCATCGGGCAAAAAATTACTGTGGGGCGCATGCAGGCTATCGTCATGCGTCATCACGAAAATGGGGTCGGTGTAAAGTTCACAGCACCGAGGCAAAAACAGAATAAGCTAGAAGGAAACTCTGACAATGTTGTCAACGGATAATTGGTGCATCAAAGTAGCGCAGCGCATCTATGGTCCCTATACCATGGATCAGCTGACAGAATTCGCACGTGAGGGGCGGCTGACAGGATCAACCATGCTATCGCCAGCCGGCGGTAATATGTGGCGGGCGGCTCGACAATACCCAGCCTTTCACGCGCTTCTCGACAAGTCGAATAAAAAAACCAAAAAAGGTTTTGGTAAAAACAAAACAGCCCAGAGCAGCGGTTTTGAAGAAGGGGCTATCGTCAATTTCATCATCATGTTTGATGTGATTAGCGGGGCTGCCAGTCGGTTAGAACAGGTTATTCGCAATCTCGGTCCTGCTTTCCGGTTGACCGATAATGTCTGGACGGTGCAAAGCGAGCTTTCCGTGGTTGGGGTGAAAAACGAAATCGTACCCCATTTGCAAGTACGCGAACCGGTTTTCATCGTAGATTGTCAACGGGGCCGCTCTGTTTGGCAGAACTTTGTGCCCGAAACCCATGCGCGATTATCTAAGGCTTGGACCGGTATCGGTGTGCAATTGCACTAAACAGACCGTTTGCTTTTTATGAAAGTGGCGGCAAAATATATGGGGCCAACCAATAGATCAGAAGGCTGATCAAAATAATACCGATTAGATTCAGCCTTAGCCCTATGGCTGCCATGCGCGCGATGGAGACCTCTCCGCTGGCATAGACAATAGCATTTGGCCCTGTCGCCATCGGCAACATAAAAGCACAGCTTGCCGCCATCGCTAGGGGCACGGCCAACAAAGCCGGGTCGGTGCCGCCGCCAGCCGCAATAGCCACGACAACCGGAATAAGCGCTGATGCCGTTGCCACATTTGATGTTAATTCCGTAGCGAAAATGACAAAGCTCACCAAAATAAAAATAATAAAAATAGTCGGCAGGCTGGTGATACCGGAAAGCTGATCGCCCATCCAAGCGGCCAGTCCTGTTCCACTAATCGCCCCCGCAAGACTTAAACCCCCACCGAATAAAATAATCACTCCCCACGGTATTTTCACCGCACTTTCCCAATCCAACAACATCGTTCCTGGCTCACGCTTTGAGCCAGAGGGAATCAAAAACATCGCAACCGCACCGGCAATAGCGATGACATGATCGGTAAGACCGGAAAAGGGTTTAACCCCGAAAACCTCCATATCTTGCAGCAAATAGCGGCGAAACATCCACGCAAACGCTATCAGCGAAAACACCAGCAAGACACGCACCTCCGGGGCTGTCCACGCCCCCAAACGCGACAGGGCCTCCGCAATTATTTTCTTACCTTCGGTGCCATCTTTAGCGCGAATTTTACCAGACCACAGGCTCAGCACCGCCCATGCCGCTGGCAGCATCACCAACACCACAGGCAAACCAATGCGCATCCATCGGGCAAAGGTAAAACGCATATCTCCCTGCTGCTCAAAAAAGCTGATAATGATGAGATTGGTGGGTGTGCCTACCGGGGTGGCGAGCCCCCCTATGGAGGCCCCGTACGCCACCGCCAATAACAGCGCAATCATCAAAGGGGCTCCACGCCCTGTTCCCCCCAATATTGCTTGTCCCACCGACCAAGCAATCGGGGTGAGCATGATTGTGGTTGCTGTATTGGATATCCACATAGACAACAATGCCGAGGCAAGCAGAAAGCCCGCCACCAACGCACTTGGCTTTGAACCAACCCGATTGACAATATTAAGCGCTAGGCGCGCATGCAGATTCCACCGTTCAATTGATTTGGCGATAATAAAACCACCCAGCAATAACATGATGATCGGGCTGGAATAGGCCCGTGAGGCCTCCGCTATCGATTGCACATGAAATAGCGGCAATACCACCAGTGGCAGTAGCGCTGTTACAGGAATAGGAATGGCCTCGCTAACCCACCAAACCGCCATCAAAAACAGCAAAGCAAACGTTACCCATGCCTCTTTTTCCAGCCCCGCCGGTACCGGCAATATGAGGATAAGCACCGCACCGATAAAGCC
>JALWRV010000256.1:0-6331 GCA_027080545.1 Parvularculaceae bacterium | reverse complement strand
GCCAATTAAAAGGCCAAGCCACTGGCCTTTGCTGGTGGGGCGCACAGTTTGTGGTGATGATGGATCAATAGCGTTCACAAGATTTCCCTAGTTGATCAAGTAGATCCATTTCCCATAAACGGAATCGCTCCCGACGACCAGACAAAGTCCCGTTACAGATTATCTCTCTGTAGCCGGTTTTTTTAAAAGCCGCGTATTTGAGCATAGCGCTCCGCATGGAAATGATGGTCCCCATAAAGCGCATCAGCCACTCGAATACGTTTTATGAAAAAACCGATATCAAACTCATCGGTCATGCCAATACCCCCATGCATCTGGATCGATTCTTGTGCGGCTAATTGCGCCACCTGCCCCAATTTGGCCTTGGCCGCCGAAACCATCAGTCCGGCCATTTGGGGCGCTTCATCCATCATCGACAATGCGCGCCAGACAATAGACTTACCCAACTCAATTTCCGAATAAAGGTGGGCAGCACGATGTTGCAAAGATTGGAAAGACCCGATGGTACGCCCAAACTGTTGCCGCTGTTGCAAATAATCTATGGTGCGATGCAGGCTTTCCTGCGCGGCCCCGGACATTTCTGCGGCAAGCCCCGCCCGCCCCGCATCTAATATATGGCTCCACGCGCCTGCCCCCTCATCGACCTCTCCCAAAAGCGCATCTGCATCAAGCGCGACATTATCAAAACTAACCGTGCCCGCATTGCGGCTGTCGATCATCGGTCTATTATCGTGACTCACGCCATTTTGGGTCTTTGGCACGAGAAAAAGACTGATGCCTTTTGCCTCATCCTCTTTGCCGGCGGTGCGCGCCGATACGATATAAGCGTCAGCGCTAGCGCAATCGGCGACGAACTGCTTTTGCCCGTTCAACAAAAACCCATTGCCAGAACGCGCCGCGGTTAGCTCAACATGGGTGGGGGCATGCTTGCGTCCCTCATCAACCGCTACGCCAATAATGGTTTCACCACTGGCAATCCTCGACAAATAGGTCTGCTTTTGCTCATCGGTGCCATATTGGCTTATCCCGGTTGCCCCCATAATGGCGCTGGATAAAAAGGGTGAGCCGGTAAGGGTGCGGCCCATTTCTTCCATAATCAGTCCGGCAGCGCGATGGCCCATAGCCACGCCATCATATTCTTCCGGCACCAAAATACCGGACCAACCCATCTCCGCCATTTCGCGCCATGTATCTGGGTCAAAGCCAAATTCACTGCCTTGATCACGCAAGCTTCGCAACTGAGCGATCGGCGCTTTATTCTGGCAAAACCCCCGCGCGGCCTCGCGCAACATTTCCTGTTCTTCTGACAATAGGTGCGACATGGTGGCTCCGTTTGATTAAGTGCTTGGTAATTGCAAAATACGTTTGGCGATGATGTTAAGTTGCACTTCTGATGTGCCACCTTCTATGGAATTGGCTTTGGTGCGCAGCCAATTAGCCGCTAGGTCATTTTCCGCCCCCCAAGACAATCCTTCTGACCCGGCGCAATCCATCATCAATTCGAGGCGTCTCTTGTTCAACTCAGTGCCATAATATTTTAACATTGATGAATTGGCACCGACCCCCGTGCCAGCCTTCGCTTCCTGTTGCACCCGCGCCAATGTTTCCATGAAAGCGAGACCATCAATTTCCATTCGCGCTAAATCCGTGCGTAACATTTTATCGGCAAGTTTTTTGTCTTCCCCCAAACCGATTTGCTGAACCGCAATATCACCCACCGGACGCATCACATCGGAGCCCATGCCGCCGATCATTTCGCGCTCATGGGTCAAGAGATATTTCGCAATCGTCCACCCTTTATTGATCTCGCCAATGAGATTTTTCTTTTCTGCGCGGGCCTTGTCGAAAAAGGTTTCGCAAAAAGGCGATTTGCCTGAAATGAGCTTAATCGGTCTGGTGGTCACACCAGGCTGATCCATATCGACCAGAATGAAGCTGATGCCTTCATGTTTTTTGGCCTCAAAATCAGTGCGCACAAGCACAAAAATCCAATCCGCTTGATCCGCATAGGAGGTCCAGACCTTTTGTCCCGTAACCTCATAATGGTCGCCCCTATCTTCACATTTGGTCATCAAGGAGGCCAAATCAGAACCCGCATTAGGTTCTGAATAACCTTGCGCCCATCTGATTTCCCCTCGGGCAATTTTGGGCAAATGTTCCAGCTTCTGCTCTTCATTGCCATATTTCAACAAGGCTGGCCCTAGCATCCAAATGCCGAAAGATTGCAGGGGCGGACGGGCCTTTATTTTTTTCATTTCGGCACGCACTATTCTGGCTTGATCGCGTGAAAGCCCGCCACCACCATATTTTTGAGGCCATTCCGGTACCGTCCAGCCTTTCGCCGCCATGCGTTCTAGCCATATTTTTTGTGCGTCACTGGCGAATTTCCAATGCCGCCCCCCCCAACAAACATCTTCCACGGAGCGCATGGGTTGACGCATTTCCGGTGGGCAGTTTTGTTCTAGCCAGTCTCGCACCGTGGCACGAAAATGCGTTAAATCTTCAGTTTCTTCACTCATATCTTTATCCTTTTGCGGCCATCGCTTTAGAGACAAATTTCATTCCCTGTTCGCCCCCTTGGGTGAATATTTTCGCTTCAGCCATATCGGTTATCTCGTCGAGCCGTGCAGCGACATTTTCTGGTGTTTGCTGATCCGGGGTTAAATAAATGCCATCCGTTTCCACAATGCGCGTTGCCGCATAGCCTCCACCGCCGGCACAAAGGATCAAACGGTTTGGCGCCTCATCGCACACCAGCGGCACCAGTCCGGCAGTGACGCTTTCCACCGTCAGAATTTCCGCTGCTTGCCCGGGAAATAGCCCTTCCGTCATGCGGGTCGCGGCCACGGGGGCCAGCGCATTGATGCGGATATCATATTTGGCCCCCTCAATGGCCAGCACATTCATCAACCCGATCAAGCCCATCTTCGCAGCCCCATAGTTGGACTGACCAAAATTACCATAAAGACCAGAGGATGAGCTGGTCATGGCGATACGCCCATAATGTTGCTCGCGCATTATTTCCCACACCGCCTTGGTGCAGATGGTGGACCCCAATAGATGCACATCGAGCACGGCTTGAAAATCTTGCACGCTCATTTTAGCAAATGATTTATCTCGCAATATGCCGGCATTATTGACCAAAATATCGATGCGCCCAAATTTTTGCTGGGCCTGCGCTACCATATCGTCAACTTCATCAGCCTTCGTCACATTAGCCCCATGGGCGATAGCGCGCCCACCACCCTCTATAATTTCTTGCGCCACCGCTTCGGCGGCACTGGTTGAACCGCCTGTCCCATCAACGGCCCCGCCTAAATCATTCACCACAATAGCCACCCCGCGGCGGGCTAATTCCAGCGCATGAGCGCGCCCTAGCCCGGCCCCTGCCCCGGTTATAATTGCCACTCGATTGTCAAATTTGATTTCCACGCTTAACGCTGCTCCTTCAAACAATAGGGTTAAACAATCTGCATCGTCAGCCAACGCGCCTGTAAGGCGGGGCGTTCAATATCTTTAATCTCAACGCTCACATCATAGGTCAGCAAAAATTGTCCGGGTTTACGCTCTACTGCATCCGCTAGGCTGAAACGGCCCCGAATAGCCGCCCCTGCGCGCACCGGCTCAATGAAGCGCACTTTTTCAAAACCATAATTAATACCCATTTTTGCCCCCTCCAAACGCAAGGCGATATTTGCCGCCAAATGGGAGAGCATGGACAAGGTCAAAAACCCGTGGGCGACCGTACCCCCAAACGGTGTTTGGGCTGCTTTTTCAGGATCCACATGGATAAATTGATGGTCCGAAGTGCAAGCGGCAAATTGGTCAATTTTTGATTGATCAATCCGCACCCAATCGGAAACGCCAATCTCACGCCCTATAAGTGCCGCCAGATCACCCCCATTGATGGTGCCTCTGACTCTATCCGCTTCCCCAGAACCCATAATAGTCTCCTCTTTCAGGTGGCGGACGATAGAGGCGTTGAGACTGCGGGGGCAATATAATTGCGCAGCCAAACCTGTTTTCTCTTTTGACGGGAGAAGATCAATAAAATGCTGCGATGCAATATAAAATTTGTTGCGATAAAGTCACAAACAGGCTCGCAACACAGTTCAACCCTTGATTAACCATCGCTATTCATTGCGCTTGGGCGGCTTCTATGAAAATAGTATGCGGGAGGCTGAAATCAAAACAAATTTAGGGGCTTTTGACTCAGCAATATCAAGGGGCATCAAGCTCTATAATCTAGTGGAGGCACTACTCAAATGTTGAAAAAATCTATTCTTTTGGGAACTTCGTTTCTCGTCGCCGGCGCAATCGCGGCACCGGCCCTCGCCCAGCAGGACGAGATTGTTATTACCGCGACCAAACGCGAACAAACATTACAAGATGTGCCGATCGCGGTTTCTGTTGTCGATGACAAAGCCATTGAGCGGGCGTCCATTCAAGACATCAATGATTTGCAAACGCTGGTTCCCTCTCTTCGGGTGACCCAATTGCAAACTTCCACCAATACTAATTTCGTCATTCGCGGCTTCGGTAATGGCGCCAACAATCCCGGCATTGAACCATCTGTTGGTGTGTTCATCGACGGTGTGTATCGCTCACGCTCAGCTTCGCAAATCGGCAATCTGCCAGATCTTGAGCGGGTTGAGGTTTTGCGCGGCCCGCAATCGACCTTGTTCGGTAAAAACGCATCGGCCGGTGTTATTTCAGTTGTCACCAAAAAGCCTTCATTCGAAGCGGGTGGCTGGCTCGAAGGGACCTATGGCAATTTCAACACCCGCATCGTGAAAGGCAAAATCACTGGACCGCTCAGCGATTCCGTTGCATTTAGCCTGTATGGCCAAGTGCACAAAGCCGACGGCTATTTTGAAGTGATAAACCTTGCGCAAGATATCAATGATCGAGATCGCTGGGATGTTCGCGGGGAATTATTGTTCGAACCGAGCGACACTTTCTCTTTCCGCCTGATCGCCGATAAGAGCGATATTGATGAAGCCTGCTGTGGCGTGGTCAATCTGGTTGACGGCCCCACCGGCGGCATTATCCGTGCTTTGGGCGGCAACATCTATACTGGCAGCCCCTTTGATCGACGCAACTATCTCAACTATCTGCCGAACAACAAAGTGGAAAATCAGGGCATTTCCGGTCAAGGCGATTGGGAGTTTGAAAACTTCACTCTGACCTCAATCACGGCCTATCGTGAACAATCGGCTCGGTTCGATTATGACACCGATTTTACCAGTGCGGCATTGGTTGCTTCGAATATTGCCGATCAAAATATCGACACCTTCACCCAAGAGTTTCGCCTAGCCTCCAATGGCGGCGAGCGGATGGACTGGTTGGTCGGGGCGTTCTATTTCGACGAATCAGTACGCTATGATAATGAGCTGACCTATGATGCGGCCTTCCGCTCCTATGCGGATATTCTGGTGGCGTCACTGGGTGCGCCTGGTGCATTGGGCAATCTGGAGACCTCTTTAGGTCTACCCGCCGGGACATTCTTTGCGGCTGGCCAAGGCGGCTTCGAGATGACAGGTCAGGACAACCAATCCTACAACATCTTCGCCAATACTGATTGGTATCTGTCGGACCGCCTGACCGCGACCATCGGCATTGCCTATGTGAATGACGATAAAGACGTCTTCGTCAATCAGACCAATACGGATGTGTTCTCTTCGCTGGATTTGGTGCAAATCGGCTTTGGCGGGGCATTCTTTGCCCTCACAGGTCTGCCGCCGACCCCAGCAAACATTGGGGCGAACCTCGCCGCGGCCCAACAGGCTGAGGCGATTTCTATCACCCCCTGTTCGGCAACCAATCCGCCACCTGCCTGTAACTCGGCTCTTGGCCTGTTACCGTTGCAATTCTTGGCACCACTGGTTCCGTTCAACAGCTCTTCGAGCGACAGCAAGACCACCTATAATGTCCGTCTTGCTTGGGACATGAACGATAATATCAATGTCTATGGCTCCTATGCCACGGGTTACAAAGCAACCTCTTGGAACCTGTCACGGGATTCCAAGCCAACCATGGCGGAAATTCCCAACCTAACACCAACCGTGTTGGGCAATCCCAACCCGTTTGCTCGTTACGGCACCCGTTTGGCTGGTCCGGAAAATGCCACCGTTTACGAACTGGGCATGAAAGGCCAATGGGATACATTCGCCCTCAATTTGGCTCTGTTTGACCAAACCATTCGTGGGTTCCAGTCCAACGTCTTTACCGGCACCGGCTTTAACCTTGCCAATGCGGGTAAACAATCGACCCAAGGTCTTGAGGTTGATGCCCGTTGGACACCATCCGATGCCTGGGAATTTACCTTCGC
>JALWRV010000255.1 GCA_027080545.1 Parvularculaceae bacterium | reverse complement strand
ATTTATATCTATGGCTTTGTGGCCCAACAAATGGTGCAGGCGCTATTTCAACCACAAGACCCGTGGCTCAATTTTATGCTTGCCTGGCCAGTGGCGCTCTTATTGGCTTTTGCCTCCTGGGATTTGGTGGAATCGCGGGCGCTTAAAGCCAAAAAATGGATTGACCACCGCCCGCGCGTGGCCGGGATTTCTGCTGGTTGAGGCAAAATCTGGGGCGGTTTTGCGCGCCAAAGGGGCAAATGGGCCACAATGGGCCGATATTCTCCGTATATTCACTTTGAACAAGGCCCAAACTTTGCCAAATTCGCTAGGATAATGGCCGCCTCGCATGGTAAATGTCAGGTGCGGGTGGTTTATTATGCCTATGGCCGTTGACCGGATCAAAGGAAGGTTCGGCAAGCGGTGCGAGGTGCGTTTGATTGATTTTAAAAGGGGTCCATCATGGAATCTGATATTGTAAGCGTTGGCGTGCAACAGGCATTGAGCGCGGACTTCACCATTTGGGGCATGTTTATGAAAGCGGACCCGGTGGTCAAAAGCGTGATGGTCATTCTTGCCATTGCCTCGATTTGGTCCTGGTCAGTGATGATCGAAAAATCTCTGGCTTTCGGGCGGCTCAAGCGATTGTCCCGCAAGTTTGAAGATCAATTTTGGTCAGGCAAGCCCTTGGATGATCTTTATAATAAAATGAAAGATCGGGCCGATCATCCTATGGCGCGGGTTTTTACCGCCGCCATGTCGGAATGGTCGCGCATCAAAGACAGCCCGATACGCTCTGACAGTTTTTCCGTTGGCGCCAAAGACCGGTTGGAAAAAGTGATGACTGTGACCGTTAATCGTGAATTGGAAAAGGCTGAGAAAAACCTATCGGTGTTGGCCACCATCGGTTCTTCAGCTCCGTTCATCGGTTTATTCGGTACCGTTTGGGGGATTATGAATGCGTTTCAGGCGATTGCGGCGACCCAAGACACCAATCTTGCGGTGGTTGCCCCGGGTATTGCCGAAGCGTTGTTTGCTACAGCCCTTGGGTTGGTGGCGGCTATTCCAGCGGTTATCGGCTATAACCGCTATACGGCGGCGCTCAATTCCTATGCGGTGCGGTTGGAAGGATTTGCCCAAGAGTTTTCCGCCATTCTTTCCCGTCAGATTGATGAGAGGACCAAATAATGGCGATGTCATTTAATCAGGCTGGGCGCAATCGGCGTATGCGCCCCATGGCGGAAATCAATGTGACGCCCTTTGTGGATGTCATGTTGGTGCTGTTGATCGTGTTCATGGTAACCGCGCCGCTCTTGACCGTTGGGGTGGCGGTTGATTTGCCAGACACAGATGCGCAGGCGATTGCTGATAGTGGCGAACCGCTGAGTGTGACGGTGATGGCCGATGGCACCATCTATGTGCAAGATACGAAAATCGACTATGAAAATCTGGTGCCGCATTTACAGGCTGTGGCCAGTGCGGGCTATCGTCAGCGCATCTATATTCGTGGTGATAAAAAGGCGAGCTATGATCTCGTGGCCAATGTTTTGGGCGAGATCAATGCGGCTGGCTATACCTCCATCGCTTTGGTGACGGACTAATCATGTGAGGCCGTCTATCGGCACCTAATGTGAGCAGGGGCTTTTCAAGGAGTAATCAAATTTATGCGTCTTAGCGTTATCATGTCGTTGATAATGCACCTGACGATTGTCGGGATAATCTATCTCGCCTTGCCGGAGGGGTGGACACCGAAACTAGACTACACGCCGCCTGTGCCTATTGAAATTTTAACCGAAGCCGAATTGGCGGCTGAGCTTTCGGTACCGGAGATGAGCGATCAACCGATCATTGAAGAGCTGGTGCCGGATGAGCCAGAGCCGACCCCGACGGAACCGGAAGTGGTAGAAGCCCCCGAAAGCGATGGGCCGGATACAAGCTCCGTGGCAAGCAGCGAGGCGGTTGCGCCCGATGTAAAGACAGAGCCGGAAATAGCGCCCCCACCAGAGGCTACGGAGCCCCCCGAAGAAGCTGTGACCGTAGAGACCCCGGCAGAAGAAGAACCCGTGGCCACGAAAGAGCCGGAAATCACCCCGCCGAAACCGGCGCCTCAAGACAATGGGGAGCTTGATTTTTCCCGCCTTGGGCAGGCGGCGAGCAATATTGGCGGGTCTGAAGGGGGGGCACCGGACAAGCCCATGCCAAGCGCCATTCCGGGCTTTAGCCAGAAGCGCATTGGCGAAGGATCGAAACTGACCGCCAGTGATGAAGCCCTGTTCAAGGCCGCCATGGCCCGCTGTTGGCGCGTCAATATTGGGGCGCCCAATCCGGAGCGGCTCAAGGTGCAGGTGGAGTTTTATTTGAAAAAAGACGGCTCCTTGGTGGGGCCGCCCAAGGTTTTGAATGCGAAACAGATTGCCCGGTCTAATGATCCCTATTGGAAGGCGGCAGAGCAGGCGGCTGTGCGGGCGGTGCTGGATTGTGCGCCCTATGACCTCTTGCCGGTGGAGCGCTATGATAGTTGGCAAATTGTGGAATTAAATTTTGATCCGTCCGAAATGGCCGGGTTTTAACGAGTAAGGCGGCCACTGGTCTAAATTTTGTCACGAAGGGCTGTCATGGTGGCGGTTCTTATGGCAGAGGATAGGGGCCAGAAGGTAAGCACAGTGGGCAAGCACAGTGAGTAAGCACAGAGACGGTATATTTTTTAAAAACGGCGTTAAAAAGAGTGAGCGATGATGATCAAACCTAAGCAATTTCTTGAGCAACCTGTTTTGACCCTTTGGCCCGGACTGGGGGATGGACTGGGGCAGAGGGTAAGGCCAATCATTCTAACGGCCATTCTAACGGCGTTTTTGACCGCCTTGATGTGGAGCCTACCGGCGATGGCGGTGGCGCAGGTGAAAATTGATATCACCAAAGGCAATACGGAGCCGATGCCGGTGGCGGTGCCGGACTATCTGGCCAGTGATCCATCAACCGCCGGATTGGCGTCTGATTTGACCAAAGTGATTATGGCTGATCTCAACCGCTCCGGATTATTTAACGCCATTGATCAACGGGCCTATGTGCAAAAACTGGAAACCATTCACGAAAAGCCGCGTTTTGCGGATTGGCGCATTATCAATGCGAAAGTTCTTGTTGCCGGAGAGGTGGTGCCGCTGCCCGATGGGCGTATTCAGGTCAATACCAGATTGTGGGATGTCACCTCGAACCAGCAATTGGCTTCCATCGGATTTAAAACCCCGCCGGAAAATTGGCGACGCTCTGCCCACAAGGTCTCGGACTTTGTTTATAAAACCATCACCGGTGAAGATGGCTATTTTGATACGCGACTGGTGTTTGTTGGTGAATCTGGCCCGAAGACGGATCGGGTCAAGCGGTTGATGATTATGGATCAGGATGGGGCCAACCCGGTGCCGCTTACCGATGGGCTTGATTATGATGTCCTGACCCCGCGCTTTTCGCCGACCCAACAACAAATTACCTATATGGCGCTGTTCGATGATCGCCCCGCGCAGGTCTATCTGTTCAATATTGAAACCGGTGAGCAGGAATCCATTGGCTCTTATCGAGGCATGACGTTCGCGCCACGTTTTTCGCCGGACGGGCAACAGGTGGTGATGAGTTTTGAGCGTGGGGGCAATACCGAAATTGCAATTATGGATTTGCGTACGCGAAAAGTCCGTCAACTGACGAACAATCCCGCGATTGATACATCGCCGTCCATGTCACCAGATGGCGACTATATTACCTTCTCGTCAGATCGGGGTGGCTCTCAGCAAATCTATGTGATGAATGCCAATGGCTCTAATCAAAAACGTATCACCTTTGGCAAAGGGCGTTATGGCACGCCGGTCTGGTCACCGCGTGGGGATTTGATTGCGTTTACGCGCCAATATAAGGGGCGTTTTTACATTGGGGTTATTCGGCCGGATGGTTCTGGGGAACGCTTGTTGACAGAATCCTATCTCGATGAGGGGCCAACATGGTCGCCCAATGGCCGTGTGATCATGTTTTTCCGGGAAGCGCGCCCCGGCGGGCCGGTCTCGCTGTGGTCGGTGGATTTGACTGGCAAAAACCTGCGTCAGGTGCCCAGTCCGGGCGAGGCTTCGGACCCCGCCTGGTCGCCTTTGTTGAATTAGCGCTGCTTAGAGCGGAAAAATAGCTGCCATAAGCAACGAAGTTTGTTGATCAAGACCTGAATTTAGTAAGGAAATTTTAACCAAGCGGTTTGCCAAACGCTGATTTTTGGGTCAGGATAAATAATAAGAAAGGTAGTGTTTCATTCATTGTTTTGTAAATGGGGCACTTATATTCTATCGGGGAATTCATGGGGGCTGGGGAACAACCTTCCTCTGTCGGCAAACACGGCAAACTGGAGAACTGAAATGCTGTCTCGTAAATCAATACTCATCTCAAGCCTGTTGACGATTTTATTGGGTCTGTCAGCCTGTGCCTCTAAACCAGAGGTTGCACCGCAAGATACTGGACCCGCTATTGTCGCACAAGACCCGGACGTAGCGCCGGAACCGGCCGGTCCAACCCCCGGTTCCGAGGAAGATCTAATCCAGAATGTCGGCAATATGGTTTATTTTGCTTATGACCAATATAATCTGACCCCGGAAGCTCAAGCGACTTTGGCGCGTCAAGCGGCATGGCTGAAAGAATATCCGGAAACCCGCATCCGCATTGCTGGCAATTGTGATGAGCGCGGCACCCGCGAATATAACCTTGCCCTTGGGGCGCGTCGTGCCAATGCGGCACGTGCCTTCTTGGTTTCTCAAGGCATCGACAGCGCCCGCATCATTACCGTTTCTTACGGCAAAGAGCGCCCGGTTGATCCGGCTTCCAACGAGGCCGCTTGGGCGAAAAATCGCAATGCGATGACCAATATTATGGGTGGTTCATCCTCTTAAACGAGGTCACCATCTGAAAATCGGTTTTGAATAGCCAAAACATGATGCGCTGGCCCGCTCTGGGCTGGCGCATTTTTGGCTTAAGCCCCTTACATTAAGCCCCTTTATTAAG
>JALWRV010000254.1 GCA_027080545.1 Parvularculaceae bacterium | reverse complement strand
CTGCTAGACCGGCTGGCGCAAGCGGCCCGGTCATGCCCGACTGTGCAAATCGAGATTTCAGCTCATACGGATAATCGCCAATCCGCTGCTTTGGATCTCAAACTATCGCAAGCCCGCGCCGAAGCGGTGCGCGCCTATCTGATGGCTAAAAACGTGCCTGCGGAACGTCTTGTGGCGAAAGGCTATGGGCAGTCCAAGCCCATTGGCGACAATGAGACCGCCACCGGGCGCGCCCTCAATCGTCGTATCGAGTTTAAGGTTTCAGCCCCATGATGGGGCAAACGGGATGGGAGGTCTAAGATGATCTGGTTAGCATGGCATATGTGGTTTTTGCTGTTACTGGCTTTTTTGCTGGGATTGCTGATCGGCTGGTGGATCTGGCATCGCTCGCGCATCGAGACCATTGCCACGCTTGATGCCACCCCGGTGCCGTCCCCTGCCCCGGCCCGCCTGCAACCGGCCGCCGCGCCGATTGAAACAGACAGCGAGACCACCATCAAAAAACCCAAACTCTATGAAGATGGTCCCACCGATGGCCCGGCGGATGATTTGAAAAAGATCAAAGGCATCGGCCCTAAATATGAGAAGCTGTTGAACAGTCTGGGAATTTATTATTATCGCCAGATCGTTTCTTGGGGAGAGGCCGAGATTAAATGGCTCGACCGCAAGCTGGAATTTCCCGGGCGCATTGGCCGCGAAAACTGGCAAGCCCAAGCCGCCACCCTGCGCAGCGGTGACCAAACGGAATTTGCCGACCGCTATGAAAAAGGCGAGACCCCCTCTTCCTATGATGATGACCCAGAGGCTTGAGAGGGCCTAATCCCCCCATCAAGGGCTTTCCTTCCATGGCGGGTTGCTGCTATATCGCCCCTTCTTCTTGCTCGCTCTTTGGTGCTGGCCTCACGCTTTCAGCGTGGCCCCGCCCAATCAGCCCGACAAGAGGGCCTGTAGCTCAATTGGTTAGAGCTGGCGGCTCATAACCGCTAGGTTGGGGGTTCGAGTCCCTCCGGGCCCACCATTTCATTTACGGTCCAGTGAATCGTTTTCACTGCTGATCGGCAGTGGCCAACTCGCCTCGCGGTACTAAGCCCCCCATGAAAATGGAGGTCGAAGGAAGTGGAGCGCAGCCCTTAATTTAAGACAGCGGACCAGCTGAGAGTTTTTGCGTATTTATCTAACCCCGTATGTGGGTGTATAAGACCATTCCTTCCTATCATCCCTATTCAGGGTCCATACATATCTTGACATCACAAAATCATAAAACCTCATGCCCATAGCCATTATCATTCATGATGACCACATCCCAACGATTTACCGCGAGCCCTCACACGCAGCTCTTTTGGAGTGCCTAAACAATATTAAGCATGCACCGGAGCTGAACAGTGTGACAGATGCCCGCCTATGGCTTGCTTCTTTAATATGGCCTGCCGGATGGTTTGAAAACGAACAAGAGGCCGAGGCCCATCTCGCCAGACGCGAAAATGATGAACCTAAAATGGGCGGAGCAACCCTCAAGCAAATCCGCAAGCAATTAGAACTATCCCAAGACGCCTTTGGCCGGGCGCTTGGTTATCAAGGAAAGAACGTGCAGTTGCAGGTCCATCACCTTGAATCAGAAAAACGCCCTATTCGTCCACATATTGCCCGGCTTGCCAGACAAATCGCCGCAGCCCATCAATTGAAAAAAGATTGATAGCCACTCTTATCATTTATGGGCTTCACCGCGCACGGCGCAAAGCCCCCCTCACCCCTTCAACAAATGCGCGGCCAAGTATAGAGAGCCTAGTTTTCTAACTCACCGCAACAGGTGAGGAAATTGGGTGGATTTTGGCGGGCTTTTTCTTCCGCTCAATCAAGAGCCGCACCCATTCGACGATGCGTTTTTCCGCGACCAGATAGAACACACAGCCCATGATAATACCGGCGCTGGCCATGATCAGGAAAAAGCCCCCGGGGGAAAGTTTTTCGATCAGCCCTGTCTTGCTCAACACATTGCCCAAAATAGCCATGGTGGGGCCGTGAACAAGGAAGATTGAATAGGACGCATTACCGATAAATTCGAGGGTCTTGGGGGAGCGGATACCCTGTTGCTCTAGCCCGCACAGGCCGCAAATGATGAAAAACACGCTGACCCCCAGCGCCAAAATGCGCAAATCATGCCCGGCCCCGTGAAAGACAAATGTGTCGAGCAGACCAATGGCCACAAAGCTGGTGAACCCCAGCGCCGTTAACAGGCGTGGGCGCGGCACTAGATGGCGCTTAACAATATAGGCGCTGGCCATGCCCACCACGAACAACACATTATAGCTGGAGAAAAGATAGTTGAGCGGAAACGACACCGGCCCCGTCAGCGCCGCATAAAGACTGCCCCCGATCCACAAGGCAAACAGCCCATAGCCCAGACGTTTGGACAATAAGAGCAAGGCAAAAAACAGATAGAACAACATTTCAATGCGCAAAGTCCATGCCGGCACCAACAGCGGATAATGATCTGTGGGGAACAGCAAAAGCGAGGTCCAGATGTCATGCCACACCACCGGATTGGCCGCGTCTTGCACCAGCCAAAGGGCCGCAAAAAACGGAATACAAACCGCCCAATAGATGGGATAGATGCGGGTTACCCGCTTTATCAGAAAATTTTTGAACTTGCCCGGCACCCCGATCTGGCGATCATGGATATAGAACATGATAAACCCGCTGAGGACGAAGAAAAACTCGACCCGCGCATAGGCGAAATTGAGAATTTCGCTAAACACAGCCCCATAATATTTTTCTGTATAAAAAACATTTGCATGAAAAACCGCCACCAAAATAGCGGCGATGCCCCGCCCCAGTTGAAAATTAACAATCTTGCCCGATAAAGGTTTATATGCCTCGGCCATTTGCCCAAACCCTCAAAAACATGGCCACCCGCCACCTGTTCTTAAGGACGCAAGAATCATGCCTGATTTGAAGGGGTGCCCAATCGCCCCGAAAAACCTAGACTATATGGTTAAACGCGGCCCACACAGAGCCATAGAGGGGGCCGCATCCTGCTGTTTCTCGCCTTGGCTGGTTTACCCTATCCAACCAGCGGCCATAAGAACATTTTTGCCGGCAATCGCCATCAGCACCAATGAACTCAAGACAAATACATTAAAGCGCAGCATCACCTTATTATTGGTCACCTGAATGAGAGAATGCACCACCCGCAAACCCACATAGGCCCACGCCCCATAGACGAAGAACGCATCTTGCGCCCCCCCTTGCATAAGGTGGTCACTTAAAACCGTATAAAAAACCAAAGCGTAAAACACCACAGGCTGCTCATGCAGATGGTTATAATTATCAGCCGCCGCGCGCACACTATCCGGCAAGGCAGATAAAGACCCTGGATGTTTGGCATCATCAGGAGCAATTTTTGCCTTTTGCATGGCCGGAATGCGGCGCATATACATCAAGAACCAAATCAGAAAGGTCCAGACAATAAGAGCTAGGGCTGCGTTTAACATAGTGTCCTCCTACCGATTGAAATATTTTTTCATCTCCAGAAATGCAATGGTACGATTATGCACTTCATCCGGCCCATCCGCGATACGCAGCGTGCGCAAATGCGCATACATCATCGCCAAGGGAAAATCATCTGAAACCCCAGCCCCACCATGGGCTTGAATCGCATCGTCAATAATTTTCAAAGCCATTTTTGGCGCCGCGACTTTTATCATGGCAATCTCGGCGCGCGCTGCCTTATTGCCAACCTTGTCCATCATCCACGCAGCTTTGAGGGTTAACAGGCGGGCCATTTCCAGATTGGTGCGCGCTTCGCCAACGCGTTGCTGCCACACGGATTGGCGAAGGATGGGCTTGCCAAAGGCTTCACGGCTGGCCAACCTTTTTACCATCAATTCAAGGGCCCGCTCAGCCGCCCCGATTGTCCGCATACAATGGTGAATACGCCCCGGCCCCAGACGCCCTTGGGCAATTTCAAAGCCCCGCCCCTCACCCAGTAACATATTTTCTTTTGGCACCCGCACATTATCCAACACCACTTCCATGTGGCCATGAGGGGCATCATCATAGCCAAACACCGGCAAATGGCGTTTGATGGTAACCCCTTTGGCATCGGCGGGGACCAATATCATGGATTGCTGGAGATGTTTTTCTGCCTTTGGGTCGGTCTTGCCCATAACAATATAGATTTTACAACGCGGATCCCCGGCCCCGGAAGACCACCATTTAACACCATTGATTACATACTCATCGCCCTCTGCTTTGATAGCGGTTTCAATATTGGTGGCATCCGAAGAAGCCACCGCAGGTTCGGTCATTAAAAAGGCTGAACGTATTGTGCCTTCCAATAAGGGTTTTAGCCATTTTTCCTGTTGCTCTTTGGTGCCATATTTTTCCAGCACTTCCATATTGCCCGTATCCGGCGCTGCGCAATTGAATATTTCCGGGGCGATGGTCGAGCGACCGGTTAGCTCCGCAATCGGCGCATAATCGCTATTGCTCAAACCCGGACCAAATTCAGGGTTCGGCATGAACATATTCCACAACCCTTCCGTCTTGGCCTTTTGTTTCAATTCCTCAATGATGGGGGGAACTTGCCAGCGCTCGGTCCCGAAAGAGTGCATTTGCTGTTGATAAATTTTCTCCCCATCCCAGACATGCTTGTCCATGAAGTTGGTAACGCGGGCAATATAATCCTTGGCTCGGTCGGAATGATCAAACTGCATGAAAAGCTCCTTTTATGTTTATTATGGGCTTATTTTTTCGGTCGCAAAGGGTGAAAAGCAGTGGCTCTGTTGGTCAGGAACGCCGCGCACGGAAAAATTCTTTCAGCAAGGCGCTCGAATCGGCAGCCATTAACCCACCAAAAATAGACGGCGCATGGTGGCAAGTGGGTTGATTGAAAAATTTTGGACCATGTAAAACCGCCCCCCCCTTCGGGTCTTCAGCCCCATAAATCAGACGTCCAATTCTGGCCATGGAAATGGCACCAGCACACATGGCGCAGGGCTCTAAGGTTACATAAAGGCTGGTCTCGTTCAGACGATAG
>JALWRV010000253.1 GCA_027080545.1 Parvularculaceae bacterium | reverse complement strand
GCCGATTGCTACCCCAGTCTTTGATGGGGCCAACGAAAAAGACATTGTTGAAATGTTGACCAAGGCGGGCCTATCGGAAAGTGGTCAAGTGACCCTCTATGATGGGCGCACGGGGGAGAAATTCGCTCGACCCGTAACCGTTGGCTATAAATATCTGCTGAAACTACATCACCTTGTGGATGATAAAATCCACGCTCGTTCCATCGGGCCTTATTCACTGGTTACCCAGCAACCGCTGGGCGGTAAGGCGCAATTTGGTGGTCAACGCTTTGGTGAGATGGAGGTTTGGGCGCTGGAAGCCTATGGCGCTGCCTATACTTTGCAGGAAATGCTCACGGTCAAATCCGACGATGTGGCTGGTCGGACCAAAGTCTACGAAGCCATTGTGCGCGGTGATGACAATTTTGAAGCAGGTATTCCAGAAAGCTTCAACGTGTTGGTTAAGGAGATGCGCTCACTTGGTCTTAATGTTGAGTTGCAGAACCGCACGTAAGAATTTGTGTTGCTCCTTTGCCAATGGTGAAGGAGCAACACGGTAACAAACATACGGGATTAACCCGATTTAAGTCTCATTCGCGAGCCTCATCGCTCGTGAGGCATTCAGGAGAAGGCATTATGTCTCAGGAACTCGCCAACGTATTTAATCCGCTGATGACCCCTCAGCAGACCTTTAACCAAATCAGAATTTCTCTGGCTAGTCCGGAAAAAATTCTCTCTTGGTCTTTTGGGGAAATTAAAAAACCGGAAACCATCAATTACCGGACCTTTAAGCCGGAAAAAGATGGGCTGTTCTGTGCGCGGATTTTTGGCCCGGTTAAAGATTATGAATGTCTATGCGGTAAATATAAGCGCATGAAGTATAAAGGCGTCGTGTGCGAGAAGTGCGGCGTTGAGGTGACCTTGTCAAAAGTGCGTCGTGAGCGCATGGGCCATATTGAGTTGGCCTCTCCTGTGGCTCATATCTGGTTTCTGAAATCCCTGCCAAGCCGGATTTCCATGTTCCTCGACATGACATTGAAAGATGTCGAACGGGTTTTGTATTTCGAAAAATATATCGTCATCGAGCCAGGGCTAACGCCGATGCAGCCCAATGAGTTGCTGACGGAAGAGGAATATATCGAAGCGCAAGAGCAATATGGTGATGATAGTTTCACCGCTGGTATTGGGGCGGAAGCCATTCGCGAAATTCTGATGAGTATGGATCTCGAAGCTGAATGCGATAAAATTCGCCAAGATATTGCCGAGACCACTTCTGAATTAAAGCCGAAAAAACTCGCTAAGCGCTTGAAGCTGATCGAAAGCTTCATTCATTCTGGCAACAAACCCGAATGGATGATCATGACCGTTGTGCCGGTGATTCCGCCGGAATTGCGCCCACTGGTACCCTTGGATGGGGGGCGTTTTGCGACCTCTGACCTGAACGATCTTTATCGCCGGGTGATTAACCGGAATAATCGCCTGAAACGGCTGATGGAATTACGGGCACCCGATATTATCGTGCGCAATGAAAAACGCATGTTGCAGGAATCAGTTGATGCGCTGTTTGACAATGGTCGCCGTGGGCGGGTTATCACGGGCACCAATAAGCGTCCGCTGAAATCTTTGTCTGATATGCTGAAGGGTAAGCAAGGGCGTTTTCGGCAAAACCTACTCGGTAAGCGCGTCGACTATTCTGGCCGCTCGGTTATCGTGGTGGGGCCGGATCTGAAATTGCATGAATGTGGCCTGCCGAAGAAAATGGCGCTCGAATTATTCAAGCCGTTCATCTATTCGCGTCTTGATGCCAAGGGGCTGTCATCCACGGTCAAGCAAGCCAAGAAAATGGTTGAAAAAGAACGGCCTGAGGTTTGGGATATTCTCGACGAAGTTATCCGCGAACATCCGGTGATGTTGAACCGGGCGCCGACTTTGCACCGGCTTGGTATTCAAGCCTTTGAGCCTAAGTTGATCGAGGGCAAGGCCATCAATTTGCACCCGCTGGTCTGTACCGCCTTTAACGCCGACTTCGACGGTGACCAAATGGCGGTTCATGTGCCTTTGTCACTGGAAGCGCAATTGGAAGCGCGCGTGTTGATGATGTCCACCAATAATATTCTTTCGCCTGCCAATGGTAAGCCGATCATTGTGCCGTCTCAGGATATTGTGTTGGGGCTCTACTATCTATCATTGGAAAAAGATCACGAGCCAGGCGAGGGCAAGATTTTTGCCTCCATGGAAGAGATCGAGCATGCTTTAGAACAGGGCATGGTCACGCTGCACTCAAAAATTAAAGCGCGCTATCATACCTTTGATGCGGAGGGGAACAAAATCACCCTGTTGATCGACTCTACTCCGGGGCGGATGAAGGTAGCGCAAGTGTTGCCGCGCAACAGCCGCGTACCGGTGGAAGCGGTCAATCAGGTGCTGACCAAGAAAACCATTCAAGGGTTGATTGACAATGTCTATCGCCACTGTGGACAAAAAGAGACGGTCATTTTTGCCGATCACATTATGGAGCTGGGCTTCAAAGAGGCTTGCAAGGCCGGTATTTCGTTTGGCAAGGATGATATGATCATCCCGGATAATAAATGGGATATTGTTTCTGAAACCCGCGCCATGGTGACGGAGTTTGAACAACAATATGCCAATGGTTTGATTACCAAAGGCGAAAAATATAACAAAGTTGTTGATGCGTGGGCGAAATGTACGGACCGCATTGCTGATGCGATGATGAAAGAAATTTCGACCCCGAAATTCGATCCGGAAACCAAGCGTCAACTTGAACCAAACTCGGTTTACATGATGTCCCACTCCGGGGCCCGTGGTTCTCCCACCCAGATGCGTCAATTGGGCGCTATGCGTGGCTTGATGGCGAAACCTTCAGGTGAGATTATCGAAACGCCTATCGTCTCTAACTTTAAAGAGGGGCTGACGGTTCTGGAATATTTTAACTCTACCCACGGGGCGCGTAAGGGCCTTGCGGATACGGCGTTGAAAACGGCCAATTCCGGCTATTTGACCCGACGCCTTGTGGATGTGGCGCAAGACTGCATCGTCAAGGAAGAGGATTGCGGCACCGATAAGGGTGTCACCATCGAGGCGGTGGTTGATTCCGGTGAAATTGTGGTGTCGTTATCGCAACGGATTTTGGGCCGCACCGTGCTGGAAGATATTGTTGACCCGGACAGTGGTGAAGTGCTGGTGGAAGCCGGCGTTGAACTGGATGAGGAAACGTCAGAAGCCGTTGAAGCGGCGGGTGTGGAACAGGTGCGTGTGCGCTCTGCTTTGACTTGTGAAACCGCTATCGGCGTTTGCGGTAAATGTTATGGCCGCGACCTTGCCCGAGGCACCCATGTGAATATTGGTGAAGCGGTTGGCGTTATTGCTGCCCAATCTATTGGTGAACCGGGCACGCAGTTGACCATGCGGACGTTCCACGTTGGCGGTACGGCACAAGTGGGGGATATTTCCTTCATCGAAGCCAGCCATGAAGGCAAGATCGAATTGGAAAACCGCAATGTGGTGAAAGATTCCGATGGCGACTTGATTGTCATGGGGCGCAATACGCTGATCAAAATTGTCGGCAAAGGCAAAAAAGATCTGGCGACCTTCAAAGTGACTTATGGCACCAAGCTGCGAGTCGATGAGGGCACCAAGGTTGAGCGCGGCCAGCGTTTGGCTGACTGGGACCCTTATACCACGCCGATTTTGACCGAACTTTCCGGTACGGTGAAATATGAGGATTTGGTTGAAGGGGTTTCCATGAAAGTGGTTACCGACGAGACCACTGGCCTTTCTTCGAAAGTGGTAATGGATTGGCGCTCGAACCCGCGGGGGAGCGATTTGCGCCCAGCGGTGGTTGTGTTGGACGATAAGGGTGAGATTCAAAAACTCGCCAATGGTAATGAGGCGCGTTATATCCTGCCGGTAGAGGCTATTTTGTCGGTGGATGAGGGGGTTAAGGTGCGTCCAGGGGATGCCCTGTCGCGTATCCCATCGGAAGGGGCCAAAACCCGTGACATTACTGGTGGTTTGCCGCGTGTGGCGGAACTGTTTGAGGCGCGTCGCCCGAAAGACCACGCGATTATCGCTGAGGCTGATGGTCGGGTTGAGTTTGGTCGCGACTATAAAAACAAGCGGCGCATTTCTATTGTGCCGGTTGATGAAAGTCTGGAGCCGTTTGAATATTTGGTGCCCAAGGGCAAGCACATTGCGGTGCAAGAAGGGGATTTCATCGCCAAGGGTGAATATCTCATGGATGGTAATCCCGCGCCGCACGACATTCTGGCTATTCTGGGTGTTGAGGCCTTGGCCAACTATCTGACCAATGAAATTCAGGAGGTCTATCGCCTGCAAGGGGTGCCGATCAATGATAAACATATCGAAGTGATTGTGCGCCAAATGCTGCAAAAGGTCGAAGTAACCGATCCGGGTGACAGTGCCTATTTGAAGGACGAACAGGTCGATAAGGTTGAGTTTGATGAGGCCAATGCAGCGCTGGAAGCCGAAGGCAAAAAACCGGCCGTGGCGGCGCCTGTTCTGTTAGGCATTACCAAAGCCTCGCTGCAAACCCGTTCTTTCATCTCCGCGGCTTCGTTCCAAGAGACCACGCGGGTACTGACCGAAGCAGCGGTAACCGGCAAGGTTGATACGCTGGAAGGCTTGAAAGAAAATGTCATTGTTGGTCGTTTGATCCCGGCTGGTACCGGAGGCCAGATGCAGCGCCATCAGGCGGTGGCAGACCAGCGCGATCAATCGCTTATTGAAGAGCGTGCGGCGCGGGCTGCCTTGGCTTTGCCGCCAGCAGAAAGCCTTGGGGATGCTCCTGCCGAGGGTAGTGCCGGGCAAGAGGCTAGCGGCGAGGCTGATGTTGAGACGGATGCTGAAGCTGGGGCTGAGCCTATGCCGACTCCGGAGTCGGAGTCTGAAAATGGCGGCGAAGCAGCCGCCGAATAGGCTTTTATCTTTTTGATGAATAAACCCCCGAGGCCAAGCCTTGGGGGTTTTTTTGTGGTTGCTCATTTCAGAGTTGGGTTGTCCCCGAGAATATAGCGGGGGCCGGGGCCTTTTTTGGCGGCGCGGTCTTGCGA
>JALWRV010000252.1 GCA_027080545.1 Parvularculaceae bacterium | reverse complement strand
GGCGAATAGGCGGCAGAACGAACCCGTATTCTTCGGCAATATAGCGCCTGATTTTATCAATGCGCTGCTCGAACCCTTCGTCACTTTGGATAACGGTAGCCACCAAATCTGGGGCGACTTCTAAATGAATTTCATCCACATCAATAGCATCGCCAATGCGTTTTGGCTCTACTTTCGGGGCATCCTGTTCTTTTTCGAGCGCGGCGGCTTCGCGTTTTTGCGCTTGTAATGTCAAAAAACCGGCCACCCCAAAACCGCAAGCGGCAATAAAAAAGGGCAAAAAGGGCAAGCCGGGAAAAAAGGCGAACACCATCAATATCAAGGAAACAATCATCAAAGAGGCAAATTTCCTGCCCAATTGCGGCAACAGAGTTAAATCAATGGCGCCCTCTCCTTTGCCTTTGGATAAAAGCAAGGCCGCAGAAATGGAAACAATGACCGCCGGAATTTGCGACACCAGCCCATCGCCCACAGTTAAAATTGAATAGTTGGTCAGGGCTTCTGACAGGCTGATTTTATGCACCACCACCCCGATGGCGATACCCGCAACAAAATTCAGCGCCGTGATCAGAAGGCCTGCAATCGCGTCGCCTTTGACAAATTTCGAGGCCCCATCAAGAGACCCCAAAAACGCGGCCTCTTCTTGCTCGCGCTCGCGCCGACGATTGGCTTCCGCATGATCAATGGCTCCGGCGGCCAAGTCGGAATCAATCGCCATCTGTTTGCCGGGCATGGCATCAAGGGCAAAGCGCGCCCCCACTTCGGCCATCCGTCCCGCGCCCTTTGTTATCACCATGAAATTGACGATGATTAAAACGGAAAACACCACCAAGCCGAGGAACAAATTGCCCCCCATGATGAACATGGCAAAGCCTTCGATAACCCCGCCCGCCGCATCAGTGCCCGTATGGCCTTCGCCGATAATGAGCTTGGTCGATGATACGTTGAGCGATAGGCGAAGCATGAGCGAGGCCAGCAAAACACTGGGAAAGGAAGAAAAGTCTAGCGGTTTTTCGATGAAGATCGTGGTCGTGAAAATCAAAATGGCAAAGGCGAACGAGGCGGTCAGACCAATATCCATAACCCAAGAAGGGATAGGCAAGGTCATCATCAAAATAACGACCATCAAACCAATGGCGAACAGGGACGTTGGTTTTAATAATTCTCGTGAGCTTAGTTTCACTGACACGAATTAGGGTCCAATCCTTAGCGGGAAGCCACAGCCAAAACCTGATTTTGAAACAGGTCGAGAAGAATTTGGGTCATGTAACCGGAGGTAAGAAAGAAAACGATCAAAATGGCGATCAGCTTAGGCACAAAGGTAAGGGTCAATTCCTGAACCGATGTTAGGGCTTGCAACAGGCCAATGGCCAACCCCACCAAAAGAGCAACCGCCAAGATCGGCATCGACATCAGGGCCGCCCCCCACATATGGGCGTTGACCAATTGCATAATATCAGACTGAGACATGGGAGTTATTTTCCGTTCTTTCTGTCGTTGCTTCGTCAAAAAGATTTGCTGATGAGGGGGTTTTGTTTATGGGCTAGATCGGCATACGCAGCAGTTCTTGATAGGCCTCAACGACCTTGTCGCGCACGGTGACCGCTGTCTCCAAGGTTACTTCTGCATTGGCAAGGGCCTCGACAATGGCGTGCGGATCGGCTTGCGAAACACCCGCCTGCAAGGCTGTGGTTTCGGCCTTGTCCAATATGGCTTTAAATTCTGAAACGGCATTGGCCGCATCGCTTGCGGGTTTTGCTTCGCCGCCTGTTGCCGCTTTTTGCACAACATTGCCGGGCTTGGTCGCCGCCCCAACATTGCCCAGCTGTTGATAGGGATTGATATTGTTAAAAAGAGAAGACATATCGCTTTCCTACTCTATCATCTCAGCAGCTCAATCAGGCTCTTATACATTGTAAGTGCCTGCTTAAAGCTGTTGAGGTTGGCTTCATAAGACCGGTTGGCTTCGCGCATGTCTGCCAGCTCGGTCACAAAAGAAACATTCGACATGGTGACAAACCCGTCAGCATCCGCCATCGGATGGGAGGGGTTATATTGGCGCTCGCCCGCACGGCGATCGAGACTGATGCGGGCTTCAATCTCGCCGGAGGGTGTGGAAGCCGCGCTGAGCGCGGATGTGAAAGAAAGAAGTTTGCGTTTATAGCCGGGGGTGTCGGCATTGGAGAGGTTTTCAGAAACCACTTCCAAGCGCCGCGACTGGGCCTTCATGCCAATCATCGAATTGGACATAGCGTCCATTAGACTATTACTCATGAGCATCCTGCTCCTTTATTTAGCGTCCTGCCAAATGGTTGAGGGCCTCACACCCCCAGCGCTTTACTGTCGGCCGAGGGAGATACGCAGCAAATCAAGAGATTTGCGGTATACGTTCAAGGCAAGGGCATGTTGGTTGGTGGCTTCGGCCGATTTCAAAATCTGTTCTTCGAGGGCGACATTATTGCCATTGGGCGATTGCGGCCCATTGCTCTCCAGAAGGCGTATCGTGTTCAAACCCTGATCGCCATTTTCCACGGTCCGCATATAAAAGCTCTGGAAGTCTTCAACTTCCTTGGCGCGGTAACCCGGCGTATTGGCATTGGCGAGATTCTCGGAGATGGTGGCATGGGATTTGGCAGCATGGCCAGCCATGGCGCTGTACATCTGCAAAATTTTCATGTTTCCGATCATAATTTGTTCACCTTGGTTAACAAATTCATAAAATACCCGTATAAGTTGAACAAATGGTTAACGACATCTTAAAGAAGCGATCCCTTCTCGCCCTCTCCCAAAGCCTTCAAGCGGGGCTGCACGATGCCCCCAAACGGGTATGGGGCACCGTTAGTGCGGTCACGGAGACCTCTGTGGAGATTCGCGGGGTTAGCGGGCTTGTCCATGTGGGGGATGAATTTACCCTTGAAAATCAACAAGATGTGCCCTGTGGCGAGATTCTGACCACCACGATTGAAAGCGCCAAGGGGTTGTTGTTCCAGTCCGGTAGCGGCATCAAGGTGGGGGATAGAGTCAATATATGCCCGCCCTTGAGCATTCGCCCCTGTGATGGATGGATTGGTAAAATAGTTAATTTTCGGGGGGCTTCGGAACTGGGTGATTCGATTCCCCAAGGGCGCGAGGCCCGCAGCCTCTATGCCCTGCCGCCCCCGGCTTCACTGCGCCATCCCCTCGGCCCGCGCCTCAACACGGGCTGGTATTGTATGGATAGCCTATTGCCACTTTGTTATGGCCAGCGGATCGGTCTGTTCGCAGGGTCCGGCGTGGGCAAATCCACCTTTCTTGCCTCAATGGCAAAACGGGTAGAGGCCGATATTGTGATTGTCGCGCTCATTGGCGAGCGCAGCCGCGAGGTGGCTGAATTTGTCCAATCTGGTCTGGGACCCGAAGGCTTGAAGCGCGCCATTGTGGTCACGGCAACTTCCGGTGAAAGCCCGGCGGTTAAAAAGCGCGCTGCCTATTGCGCCATGACCTTGGCTGAATATTTCCGTGACGAGGGCAAGCAGGTTTTACTGGTTTTTGATTCAATCACCCGTTTTGCCGAAGCTCATCGCGAAACCGCTTTGCTTGCGGGGGAGACCCCGGCGCTTCATGCCTTTCCCCCTTCTACCGTGCGTGCCATTGCCGAATTGGCTGAGCGCGCCGGTCCCGGGGCCGGTAGCACCGGCGATATTACCGCTATTTTTTCTGTGCTGGTGGCGGGTTCCAATATGGAAGAGCCGGTGGCCGATATGATCCGAGGTATTTTGGACGGGCATGTGGTGCTGTCGCGCAAAATTGCCGAGCGTGGGCGCTATCCGGCGATTGATGTTTTACAAAGCGTTTCACGCGCCCTGCCCAAAGCCGCCACAGCGGAAGAATTGAGCCTGTTAAACGAGGCGCGTAAAATTCTTGCCGCCCATGAACAGGCCGCGCCGATGATAAAGGCTGGCCTCTATGAACAAGGCGTGGACCCTGAAACGGATCGCGCATTGCGCATTTGGCCTGCTCTTGATGCGTTTATTGCCGATCAAAATGAGGGAGATTTGCGCAGCGCTTTCGTGCGTCTGGGCGAAATTTTACAAGAGAACACAAAAGAGCCCTCTGTGCCCTCTGGCGTAGAGCCATCCCTCCAACCACCCCAAGAGCCTACCAATCCCTCAATCGGTAGCCCCATAAATTTACCCGTAAAATAGGTCTAGTTCAGATTGGATGATTGCAGCAATAACACGCCCGCATAGCCCGGCGTGGCAAGGGTGGGGCCGAGTTTTATCTGTTCGCTCACCTGAAACCGCTGAATGGCTTTTTCAATGACCGCCGGGTCCGTTAAATCCTGCGGCGACGATATTTTTAAAAATGAGGCCGCACGCTCTTTCAAAATATCCGCCTGTCGATCAACATCCAACCGTTGGAATGAGGGAGGCAGGCTAAGCGCCCCTTCCAAGACCGTGCGCACGGGCGTGCTACCAAGTATAGAATACCAGATGGCATCATCGGAGTTTGACCGGCTTACAATATCGCTAATCTCTTGCGAATAGTTCAGGGCAAGGCGCATATTATTATCAACTTCGCCAACGGCAATGTTGAAACTTTCCCGTTCAAAATTGGCGATCATTTTTTGCCGCGCTTCGGAATTGATAAAAATCTCACCATCTATAACCGGTATGGCTGTCGCCAGAGCAGTATATTTGGGATTGCCAATTCGATAGACAAGGGCGTCATTATCGGAAACCCCTTCTTTTAGCACCCGCTTGACCAACGCTCCCTTGGTTTCTTCACCAGCAAGACCAAAGGATGATAGGGTAATCCGCAGCAAGCGCCTGTCGGCGATGAAATCATCCAGACTTATAGGGTCCGCCAGTTTTTTGTTGAAATAGTCAATGTCGTTTTTTATGGCCGCGTTACTATTAAACGCCTCTTGCTGTCGCTCCAATGTCGTCTGCAAGAACTTCCATCCCGCATAACCCGTTATAGGAATAGTTGGAGTGAACATGTTATGCGACTTTTTGTTGTTGTTGATGTTGGTTGTTGTTGACGTCGAGGAGTGTGTTTTCGATGAGGATGAGGCGCTTTAGGGAGCACAGGGCGGAGTAGTATCG
>JALWRV010000251.1 GCA_027080545.1 Parvularculaceae bacterium | reverse complement strand
CGTTGGCACTATACCACATGTTCAGAATTACCAACAGTTAAAATCATTGCTTCTAGCATATAATTGCCCTGTCCGATGCCCAAAGCGCCCCCCCTTACTTGCTATTCGAGGCTATTTAGCGTTAGCAAACGGCTTTACGCCCCGTTTTGAGGCCGAATCGGCCCCTCATTACCCCCAAGAGCCAAGATTGAGATTTTTACATGAGTGAAACCCAAAAACCGCACATTTTTATTGGCAAGAGCGACAAGCCCGTGGGGCTGACCTTAAAATATGCCAATCGTCATGGTCTTGTGGCCGGGGCCACGGGGACCGGCAAAACTGTCTCCTTGCAAATTATGGCCGAAGGTTTTTCCGATGCCGGGGTGCCAGTTTTTATTGCCGATGTGAAGGGCGATATTGCCGGCATGGCGGTGCCCGGCAAAATGAAAGATTTTTTACAAGCGCGCGCGGAAAAAATTGATTTTGATGATTATGCCATGGGCGGCTTTCCCGTGACCTTTTGGGATTTACACGGCCAACAAGGCCACCCTATTCGCGCCACCATTTCCGAAATGGGGCCTTTATTATTGGCTCGCCTACTCAACCTAAATGACACCCAAGAGGGCGTTTTAACCCTCGCCTTCAAGCTGGCGGATGATGAAGGATTGCTGCTGCTGGATCTCAAAGATTTGCGAGCCTTACTGGTCAATATTTCAGAGCGGCGCAAAGAATTGTCGGCGGAATATGGCAATGTCTCTGCCGCATCGGTGGGCGCTATTCAGCGTCGCCTTTTACAATTGGAAGAACAAGGCGCCGACAAATTTTTTGGGGAGCCGGCCCTGGACCTGAAAGATTTTATGCGCGTCACCGAAGAAGGGCGCGGCATTGTGAACATTCTCGCTGCCGACAAATTGATGATGACGCCAAAACTTTATGCCACCTTTTTATTGTGGCTGTTGGCGGAGCTGTTTGAAGAATTGCCGGAAGTGGGCGACCCGGACAAGCCGGTCTTTGTCTTCTTTTTTGATGAGGCCCATTTGCTGTTCAAGGATTGCCCAGATGCGTTGATGAGCAAGATCGAACAGGTGGTGCGGCTGATCCGATCCAAGGGAGTGGGGGTTTATTTTGTATCACAGAACCCGCTTGATGTGCCGGATTCAGTATCGAGCCAATTGGGCAACCGATTGCAACATGCTTTGCGCGCCTACACGCCCAAAGAGCAAAAAGTTATTCGCGCGGCGGCGGATACGTTTCGCCCCAACCCAAAATTCGATACCAAAAAAGTCATTACCCAGCTGGGGATCGGCGAGGCGCTGGTTTCCACCCTGCTCAAAAAAGGGGTGCCCGGCATGGTCGAGCAAACCCTCATCCGCCCCCCCTCTTCACGCATGGGTCCGCTGACCAAAAAGGAACGGAAGGAAATTCTCGATCGCTCCTTGATGGGCGGCAAATATGACAAAACTGTCGATCGCGAAAGTGCTTATGAAATTTTAAACAAGCGCGCAGAAGAAATGGCCAAACAGAGAGAAAAAGAAGAGCGCGAAGACGAAAAGGAAAAAGAACGCGCGCGCCAAGCCAAGCAGCGGGCCAAAAAATCATCGGCCCGCCCCTCTTCTCGCCGCCGCACCACCCGTCGGCGGTCAAATCGCCAATCAGTTGGTGAAGCGGCGGTTAAAACGGCAGCACGGACCTTATCGCGCGAAATCGTCCGGGGCTTTTTAGGGTTGATGAAGCGTCGCCGCTAAATAGACGGCACAAGCTGCACCCATGAAAAAGCCAGCCGTTCGAGCCAAGGGGCGGGCTGGAAGGCTGGCTTTCACACTGTGAGGCTTGGTTTGCGGGAACGGACAAACCGCCTCGGGGGGTATGTCAAACTTCAACGGATGGTGGGAGTACAATCCGTCGGGTGAGAGCGACTATTTGTCTAAAACCGAGGGCCAATTTTGGTCGGCCTTTTCGATAAAGCCCGGCACATCGGCGAGCCATTTTTTCTGGATTGATGCGTTGTAATTCAGATAGAGTTTCCCATCGACAATGTTCCAAAAATTGGGATCGCCCTTGGCGAGCTTGTTTTCCGCCAACGCCCAAGCGCAATAGCCACCATATTGGGGGGCATAGGCCTCTGGGGTCGCGATAAACGCATCACGATTTTGCGCAGAAGAAAACTGCCAGACCGTTCCCTTATAGGTGGTAGAAAAGGCGCGATCGCCTTTGACCGGTTTGCCTTGGGTAAAATAGGCCACCGGGTCATAGCCGCCCACGGCCTGTTTGGAAAAAACACCCGTATAAATCTCTGGTTTTTGCGCCATAGCAGGGCTGACCGCCGCAAAAGAGGCGGTGAGTCCGATGGTGGAGGCGACGAGGATAGCGGCGAATGTCTTATTCATCTGGGATCTCCAATTGTGGTCTCCAATAATCTCTGCATTTAGACTTAGCCCAAGCCGCTAATCCTTGTCCCCTCACACTATTTCACAAATTCGTGCCTGAAACCGGGCGGATTGAGGGCCCCTTTAGGAGCCTTAAACATGACAAGTGACCGGGGAGCGTCACTTTCCTTTGATTTTTAACCAACAATTCGCCTAGACTGACCGTTCGCATAGAGGGGCTATTAGGGGCCTGACGGCGACAAGCGCCTATCGGCTCACCAGCTAGATGGGTGCCTCTCGCCGTAATTCAAGAGGGATATATGACCGACACGACAAATCAATTTGCCGAAACGGCCAAGGATACGAGTTTTTTTGGCCACCCCAAGGGGCTGGCCATCCTGTTTTTTACGGAAATGTGGGAGCGTTTTTCCTATTATGGTATGCGCGCCTTGCTGGTCTTGTATTTAACCAAGCATTTTCTGTTTTCCGATGAGCGCTCGGCAGTGATGTATGGGGCCTATACGGCCCTTGTTTATGTGATGACAATCATTGGCGGCACCTTGGCGGACCGTTATCTCGGTCAGCGAAAGGCGGTGACCTTTGGGGCTATCTTGCTGGTGATGGGCCATTTCGGTATGGCCTTTGAAGGATCGGGATCCAAAGAATTGCTCACCTATCAGGGACAAGAATATCAAGTGACCCTTGATGGGCGCGCCAGTGATGCCAATCAGATCATCGTCTCCTCAAGCGGCCAATCGATCATCTCATTTGATGACGGGGCGGAAAATATGTTGATCAATGACCCTGCAGCGGTGGGCTTGCCTGCGGCTATTCCGGTCAGCGACTACGAGACCCGAATAGAAAAAGATCCACTCTTTGTGAATATTCTCTATTTGTCTCTCGCCCTTATCATCGCTGGGGTCGGCTATTTGAAAGCCAATATCTCGACTATTGTTGGTTCGCTCTACGGTATTGGCGACAAGCGGCGCGATTCCGGTTTCACTATTTTTTACATGGGCATCAATCTGGGTGCTTTTTCCTCCTCTCTCGCTTGCGGCTATCTCGGGATTAAATATGGATGGGCTTACGGGTTTGGCCTAGCGGGAATTGGCATGCTGCTCGGGTTGCTTATTTTCCTCTGGGGGCAAAAATATCTAGGAGGTCGCGCCGATCCGCCCAGTGCTGAAAAGTTGAAAGAAAAAGTGTTTGGTCCCATCAATGTGGAGCAGGCCTGCTATCTTGCTGGCATTGGCATTATTGCGGTGGCCATGCTGTTGGTAAAAAATGCACAACTTATTCCCGATTGGTTTGTGGGCTCTTTGGGTGTTGCCATTTTCTTGTTTCTGGTTTCCTATGCTTTTGCCAAACTGGCAGGCAATGAACGCAAGCGCATGTTTGCAGCGATTTATTTCGTACTGGCACAAATGCCGTTCTGGGCCTTGTTTGAACAAGCTGGATCTTCTCTAACGCTGTTTACTGATCGGCTTGTGGATAAAACAATTTTCGGCATGTCCGTACCAACGCCGGTGTTCCAATCTTTAAATGCCGGTTTTATTTTCATCTTCGCACCAATTATTGCGTGGCTATGGATTTGGTTGGAAAAACGCCATCTTAACCCCTCGACACCTGTGAAATTCGCCATGGGGGTCTTTATGGCGGGGCTCGGTTTCTTAGCCTTGGTCGCCGGCATGAAGGCCAGCGGTAATTCTGGTATGACGGCTGTTGGGTTTATTTTCCTGATCTACTGGATCCACACTATGGGGGAATTGATGTTGTCACCCGTGGGTCTGTCTGCCGTTACCAAAATGGCACCGGCAAAAGTGGTTGGCATGACCATGGGCTCGTGGTTTCTCTATTCGGGCCTATCCAACTATTTAGCCGGGGTTATCGCCAGAACCACCGGGGCAGAAACCATTGGCGGGCAGCTGACCGATGTCGCCGCCGCTAAGGACCTTTATATGCAGGTCTATACGCAGGTGGGCTATGTCGCCATGGGCATTGCGTTGTTCATGCTACTAATTTCGCCAATAATTAAAAGCTGGATGGCGGGGCGTGATTAGGCGCTCATAAACGGCTTGCAGAGATTAACCGCTTCGGCTTTAACCGCCGGAGCGGTTTTTCTTTGAGGCTTGTCATGTCCTTTATTCTCGATCCACGCCTAAAAGCCGACAGTGTTGAAATTGCCCGGCTCGCGCTCTCCTCGGTACGCCTCATGCGCGATGGGCGGTTTTTGTGGCTTATTCTCGTGCCGCGCAAAACCGGGGTCAGTGAGATTTTTGATCTGGATGGGGAAGACCAAGCCTTGTTGATGCGCGAGATTTCGGTCACCGCGCGGCTTTTGAAGGTTTATTCCGAATGCGACAAAATCAATATTGCCAGCTTTGGCAATATGGTGCCGCAACTGCATATTCACATCATCGCCCGCTTTAAGGCTGATCCCGCCTGGCCCCATAGCGCCATCGGGGCGGGCCCGCCCATGGCCCGCAGCCCCGCCCAAGAGCAAACCATATTGAGCGATTTGAGTCGCCTGTTCAAAACGGCTTAATCGTTGAAATATGGCCTAAAATTCATGTTTTTTCAGATATTTTCTTGGCTGGTGCCAACTTGAAAATCGGGCTAGTCTCGCCATATCTGAGACAGGCTGGCCTTAAACCCCTTAAAAGAGCGAAGGCCTTTGAATTTAACCCTTGGGTGGCGCCTTTGATCAGGCATGAAACCGCCCTGCAGGAGGCAAGTGATGAATCAACCGCGAAATCAATTCGATAGCGTCTATGCGCAA
>JALWRV010000250.1 GCA_027080545.1 Parvularculaceae bacterium | reverse complement strand
CCGCGCTCGGTCTCTCGGGTCATGGCGATAGAGGTGATCATCACCAGGGTCATGGTCAATATCACCCCCAACAGGCCGGGCACGATATTATATTGGGTGATGGCCTCGGGATTATAGCGCGCATGAACAACCAGCTCGAAGGGCGCCGGGCCGCGATTAAGAGAGGCCAGAGAGCCGCGCAAATCATGGGCGATGGCTGCTTGCAAAATATCATCCGCTTGGGCGATGGCATTGCTCGCTGCCGCCGGGTCTGTGGCATCGGCTTCGATCAAAAGCTGCGGCCGCTCACCGCGCACCAAACTTTCAGAAAAACCTGTGGGGATGGAAATAACAAATGCCACCTTCCCCCGCTGCAACCAATCTTCAGCCTGTAACGGATCAGATGTCTCATATTTCAGATCAAAATAGGTCGAGCTTTTAAGGCCTTGCAACAGGGTGCGCACGAAAGGGGTTTGCTCTTCCACATGCACCGCCGTGGGCAAGTCTTTGGGGTTTAGATTGATGGCAAAGCCAAACAGGATGAGCTGAATGATGGGAATACCGAACATCATCAAAAAGGTCAGCCTGTCCCGACGGATCTGGATCACTTCTTTGCTAAAAATCGCCCCGATGCGGGTAAGGGAGGACGAAAAACCACTCATGATGCAAACCTCTTATCTTGGCCCGACTCATTCATCATTGAGATGAACACATCTTCCAAATTTGTGGCCACCTCGCGCCATTGCACAGAAGCACTTTTGTGGCGGCCGACGGCGCGCTCAAGGGCTGCGCGATCATGGCCGCTGACATGAAGGGCCGCCCCGAAATAGGCCACATGCTCAACCCCCGGCATGGCCTTGATGGGGTCAGCCATGGCTCGCACCCCTTCGCCTTCGCCACGAAATGTGATGAGCCCGGAGCGTTCGATAATTTGTTGCACCCGGCCTTCGGTTATTTTGCGGCCATTGGCCAGATAGACAATTTTATCGCAGCGCTCTGCCTCGTCCATATAATGGGTCGACACCAGCACCGTTAGCCCTTGCAAGGAAAGGCGATGTATCTCGTCCCAAAAATCGCGCCGCGCTTGCGGGTCCACTCCGGCTGTTGGCTCATCCAACAATAGAAGCTGCGGCTTATGCATGGTTACAGCCGCCAAGGCCAAACGTTGTTTCCAGCCGCCGGAAAGTGCGCCGACAAGCTGGTTTTGCCGATGGGTCAGCCCCAGCGTTTCCAAAGTTTCATCAACCAGAGCGCGCGCATTTTCCATTTCATAAAGCCGTGCCACAAAATTGAGATTTTCGCGAATGGTTAAGTCACTCCAAAAAGAAAATTTCTGGGTCATGTAGCCGGTTAAAAGTTTGATCGAGCGCGATTGGGCCACAATATCAAACCCCAAAGTGCACCCCGCCCCTTCGCTAGGGCTGAGCAGCCCGCAAATCATCCGAATGGTCGTGGTCTTGCCGGAACCGTTTGGCCCCAAAAAGCCCCAGACCTGCCCTTTGGGCATTTGCAAATCTACATGATCCACCGCCAGCTTGTCGCCAAAGCGCTTGGTCAGGCCGCGCACATCAATGGCCAATTCCTGCGCCATTAGTTGGCCTCCCCGGCAAGGCGCACATCAACCGGCAGGCCGGGGGTCAAGCCTTCTGTGTTTTGCGGTTTGGCCTCAATCATAAACACAAGGCTGGCGCGGGTATCAGCGCTATAGATGATCGGCGGGGTGAACTCGGCGCGATCTGAAATATAAATGATCTCGCCAATCAGGGGGCTTGCCAACCCGTCGGGTATGATCAGAACCTTCGCCCCCATTTTATACCGTGGCAGCTCTTTCTGAGTGACAAAGAAGCGCACCACCATGCCGTCTTCCGGCAACAAAGAAAGAACCGGCTGGCCGGGGCCTACCAACTCTCCCGGGCGATGATAAATCTCTTTTATGGTGCCTGCCACGGGGGCATTGATGGTGCGTTGGTCTAGCTGATAGCGGGCCGCATCCACAGTGGCGCGGGCGGCTTCTAGCCCCGCGCGGGCCGCCGAGACCGCCCCTTCGCGCCCGCCCAAACGCGCAATATTCAATTGCTCCTGCACCGCTTGCAGATGTGCCTTGGCGGCGCGATATTCCGTCTCTACCCGGTCGGCGACGGCTTGCGGCTCAATACCATTGGCAACCAAAGGCCGATGGCGATCCCGCTCTATCCGCGCCTGCCCGAAACGGGCCTCTGCTTCGGCAAGTTGTGCGCGTAAGGCTTTAATCTCTTCTGGTCGCGCTCCGGCGGTGATATCGTCAACCCCGGCTGCGGCTTGGGCTACTTGCGCTTCGGCGCGGGCAAGCTGGGCTTGTTGCAGCTCATCATCCAAAGCAAAGAGCAAATCTCCGACCTGCACGCGATCTCCTTCGCGCACGGGCTCGACTCTCAAGCGACCCGGCTGGTCTGCGGCCAGATAGCGATAGCGCGCCTCCACATAGCCGGTGACGGCACTTTCTTGTGCCGGGTCAGTGCAAGCGGTCAGGCCAAACACAAAACTTCCCAATAGAATGAATGATAAAATTCTCATGGACTTGGCTCCATCAATAAAGCGCGCTCAAGATAATCGCGATGCAAGGCAAAATATTTGTCCAAATCAAAACTGGCATCTTGGTCGACCGCAAACACCACCTGCCACAGGCCGGAAAAAGCAATCGGTGCCATTACTAAGCGCGCAGTTAGGGTCGGGTCCACCGCCCGCACCTCTCCGCTTTGCTGGCCTTTTTCAATCAAGCCGCTTAACAGTGCGATCACCCGGTCAATCACCTTTTGGCGATATTCACGCACCGTTTCCGGAAAGGTAGACGCATTGCTGATCAGCACTTTCATCAAGCGTGGCATGTCCGAATGGCGAATAAGGTGGGGGGCTAAGTGCAACAAAGCCTGCAAGGCCGGTCGAAACCCATCAAACTGGGCCACGGCCCGTTCCATGGCGGCGATGTTGGGTAAGGCGTGGGTTTCCACCAAGGCTTCAAACAGCGCGTCCTTACTGTCAAAATAAAGATAGAGCGTGCCCTTGGCGATTCCGGCCCGTTTGGCGATGTCATCCATCCGCGCTTGGGAAAAACCTTTTTCATCAAATTCATCAAGGGCAGCGTTTAGCAATAAGGTCCGCCGCTCCTCTTTGTCGCTATCGCTGCGCGCCCGTTTTACACTATTTTTCTGGTTCATCTTGCTTGCGATCCTTTCTTTCAATCGCCAATCCCATCTCACGCCCAACCCTCAAAACGCTCGGCTCTTACTTCTTATTTCTCGGCTCTCAGCGCCCAGCTTCTGCCTTCTGTCTTCTGTTTTTTGCTTTTTGTTTTTTGTTTTTTGCTTTTTGCTTTTTGCTTTTGCCTCTTGGCTCTTACTTCTCACCTCTCGGCAATAGATCCGGGTCTCTGGCCCGGTCCCTCCACATCCATTATTTTTAGGCTCTTTCTGGGCTCTCCTTCTGAGGCTCTCCTTCTGGCGCTCTCCCAACTTTTTCATTTTACAACTGACTGACCAGTCAGTCATTTATGATAAAAACCTCCTCCTGTCAAGGGCCGCCCCCTCTTTTTCAGTGAGGGCCTGCTTTGAGGGTCTGCTTTTCGCAAACGCTTATTTTCTAGTGAATAGCCGCCTTTAACGCCCCATCGCCGTGACAAGGGGCCTCAAGTTCCGGGCCACCAAATCCGCGCCTCCCCAGCCAGAGCGCCCTAACCCCGGAAGAAAATATCGCGCTATTGTTCAGCCATGGAGAGAAAACGGATTGAAGTCGGTTTCTTCGTCATAGACATCGACCCCTTCCGCACGTTTCAACGCCCCAACGATTTTATAGGTGATGGGCGTCAACAAGGCCTCCCACAAAACTTTCAGCACATAATTTGTCACCAATACGGTCAGCACCGCCTGCACCGGCCACACCCCCAAAAAGGCGATCGGGTAAAATAACAGGCTATCGACCCCTTGCCCAACAATGGTTGAGCCGATGGTGCGCTGCCATAAATGCTTTCCCCGCGACCAAATTTTCATCCGTGCCATGACGAAAGCATTGGCCAATTCGCCCGCCCAAAACGCCACCACCGATGCCAGAACGATGCGCGGCGTCAAGCCGAAAACTTCTTCATAGGCCGCCTGCCCTTCCCAAACATCCGCCGGAGGCAGCGCTACCACCACCCATGACATCGCCGCCATGAAAAGAACGGCGGCAAAGCCGGTCCAGATCACCCGTCTTGCCCGAGCATAGCCATAGACCTCGGTCAGCACATCGCCCAATACATAGGAAAGGGGGAAAAATAAAATACCGGCGCCAAATATCTGCGTCCCGATAATGGGTAAATCAATTTGCGATAGTTTGGCCGCGCCGATGAGATTTGAGCAGATCAGGATCGCCACGAAAGCGGCCATGGCGAAATCATAATAGCGAAAGCGATGCTCTAAAAGCGCCTCCGCCTCTATGACCTTTTTCACCGCCACCTAGCCTGCCAACGCCTTTTTAATCGCCGCCAACGCCGCCTCGGCCTTAGCCCCTTCTGGCCCCCCGGCTTGGGCCATGCCCGGCTTGCCGCCACCGCCCTTGCCGCCAACGCAAGCCGCTGCCTGTTTTACCAGATCCACCGCGTTGAAACGCTCTTGAAGCTCATCACAAACACCAATGGCCACCGCGGCCTTACCCTCATTAACGGCAACAAAAGCCACGACCCCAACCCCCGACTGCTTCAGGCTTTGGTCAATCAAACCACGCAATTCCTTGGGCGGGATGCCCTCTAGCACCTGACCAAGAAAGCCAACATCGCCAATTTTCTCAAGCGCCCCAGCGCCGCCGCCCCCCAGCGCCATTTTCTTGCGCATATCGGTGAGCTTTTTTTCCAACTGCTTGCGCTCTTCCAACAAGGCTTCCGTGCGCTCAACCAGCTTTGGCAAGGGTGCCTTTAACAGCCCCGCAGCGGCTTTGGCGATATGACCTTCGCCAATCAGATGGATACGCGCTGCTTCGCCCGTTAGCGCCTCGATACGGCGAATACCAGAAGCCACCGCCCCTTCGGAAACGATTGTAAAAAGCGCAATATCGCCGGTCCGTGTTACATGGGTTCCCCCACACAGCTCTACCGAATAATCGCCATCGCCTTCGATGGCGATTATTCGGTAGAGCTGTGT
>JALWRV010000249.1:10951-18855 GCA_027080545.1 Parvularculaceae bacterium | reverse complement strand
TATATCCGATCAGGCTGGCAATCGCCATCAACCCATAGGTTGCCATAGACATCCATGCGGCTGGTACATGCACATACATCATGCGCGCAGCAGCCCCTTGGAACCGATCTTCCGGTGCGATCATCAATCCCCAAACTGAACCGATGACGAGCGACACTATAGCCAAGCCCGTGACTATCGGTAACATCCATTTAGCCAGAGCCAGAAAGCGCTGCGGATTAGCAAGAGAGGTAAACCAGTTCATGGACCAAGCTTTTAGCGACATCTGGCGGCTTTATCCAGTCCTGAGTGCGGCAAAGGGGTGGGGTGTTTTCCTTTGCTGCGGCATCGTCTAGGCTCTTGACTCTTGGTTTGGAGGCTGCACTCAAGCCCCATGTCTACCCTTGTTTGGAAGTCTGACCATTGCGAAACCTTAATGATGATATTGTCAACATGGCGGCCCGTAAAAGGCGGCAGGATTTTGTGTGGTTGGCGATATTGAGCCTGCTGGTCGTGTTTTTGTTTGTTTTGCTCACGCCCCTTTCTTGGGGGCTGGGGCTGGGGCTTTGGTTAGCGTTTATGGGCATTTTTTGGGGGCGCTATGCGCTGGTGTCCCATTTTGCGTGGTCAGCCCCAATGCGGGCTCGGGTCGAGGCGCAGATTGTCAATTTTGATCGCTTGCGCGCGGTGATGAACGCCTTGCCGGATCCGGTGTTTTTACTCGATCAATCACTGCTCATCGAGATGGCCAATCCGGCGGCTGAAAAATTTGCGCGGGCACCTGTGGAAAACCAACATTTGTCGCAATTTTTGCGAGCGCCGGAAATACGCAAAGCCGCAGAGCGCAGCCTTGCGACAGGAAATCCGCAAATGGTTGAAATTGAAATAAGTGGCGTGCCACCTCTTATTTTTCGGGCCTATCTCACACCGATTGGGCAAACCCCAATGGATGCGTCGACACAAGCAAAACAGAGCTATTCGGATCGTTTGATATTGGTATTAGCGGATTTGACGCAGGAAAGGCGGGTTGAAAAAATGCGCTCGGACTTTATCGCTAATGCTAGCCATGAATTGCGCACGCCCCTCGCGTCGATGCTGGGTTTTATCGAAACATTGCGGGGCCACGCAAAAGATGATCCCGAGGCGCGCGATAAATTTCTTTCCATCATGCAAAAACAAGCAGAACGCATGCAGCGGCTGGTCCATGACCTCATGTCGCTGTCCACAATCGAACTTGATGAAAACCAACCCCCCACGAAATCAGTGGATTTATGTGAGGTTGTTTCAGATGTATGCGATACGTTACGCCCGCTGTTTGAAAAAAATCATGTGCAGTGTACCGTCATTAACGAGCAACCGGATCAGCCATTAAATATTTTTGGCTATCGGGATCAGCTCTTTCAGGTGATTCAGAATTTGATTGATAATGCGACCAAATATTCCGCCGACGCCCCGCAATTAGAGATCTATCTCGGGCGTGGGCGACCCCCAGAATGGGGGGGGGCTGAGGCTTATAAAAGCGGTGATACCAGTGCCAGAATTGCCGTTGGGGCCGGCATCACCCTGGACGAATTGGTCTATTTACGGGTTTGTGACCATGGTCCGGGTATAAAACGGGAAGACCTGCCCCGCCTGACCGAGCGCTTTTTTCGCGCAGAAGCAGAGGAGCAGGCCCATGAACGGGGCACAGGTTTGGGATTGGCAATTGTGAAACATATTATCAACCGCCATCGTGGGGGCTTTCAAATTGCCAGCGCTCCTCAAGGCGGGGCGGCCTTTACCTGTTTTTTCTTGCCCTTTCAGGACCTAGAACAGGGGGCAGCAATATCAGGCGAGGGCAAAAACCCACGATGATATAATAATGTCACAAAACTCTGCCATATAGGCTGATCTTGACGAAAGAGAATAGACATGGGCCTTAGCCTTACCTCCATCCTTGGCAACCCTCTGGGTAAAATGTCGGTCGATCTGGCCGATATGGGGGGGCTTGTGGAAAAGCAATTGGGTGATGCGATATTATGTTTTGAACGCCGGGATGTGGATATGGCCCGCAATGTGGTGGCGCTCGACCGGGAAGTGAATGAGCGCGAACATTTGCTGGGGCGCGCCGTGCAAGAGGCCCTTCAACATAAACGCGTTCCGGCGGATCAGGTCGGACAAGCCTTGGCCATTTTACAAGATGCTTCGGATCTGGAGCGGGTTGGGGATCTGGCCAAAAATATTGCCAAACGGTCTCTAGTGTTAAGTGGGGAAGACCAGTCAACGGCGCTTTCCTCGGCCCATACGACGGCACAATCTTCCGTCGTACGCATGGGGCGCATTGCTTCGCGCCAACTGGCTGATGTGTTGGATGCCATGGCGCGCCATGACCCGGAAGCCGCAGCGGCGGTGTGGATGGCGGATGAAGAGATAGACGAGCTTTACCATTCGGTTTTTCGTGAAATATTGTTGGTGATGGCAGCGGAACCCAAACAGGTTAATGCCAGTACCCATCTGGTTTTTGTGGCCAAAAATTTTGAGCGGGTCGGCGACCATGCAACCAATTTGGCAGAGCGTGTTTATTTCACCGCCACGGGAAAACGCTTGGAAGATTTAGGCCCGCGCCGGGAAAACCCGCCTATCATAAGCGATGGGCAAAATCATCGCGCGCCCGGTGACAAAGATGATGGCTAGAAAAGAGCATAGGTCAAAGTCCAAGCTGGCCGGATAGCAATAGAGGTAATTTGTGAGCAGCCCGACCATCCTAATTGTCGAAGATGAAGAAGCGTTGGTGACGCTGATCGATTATAATTTACAAAAAGAAGGATTTAAGGTCATCAGCGCTAGCGATGGAGAAGAGGGCTTGCTGAGAATCGCTGAAGACAAGCCTGATCTGGTTCTTCTCGACTGGATGCTACCAAAGGTGAGCGGCATTGAGTTGTGCCGTCGATTACGCAATAATCCTCAAAGCAAAAATATTCCGGTGATTATGCTCACCGCGCGTTCGGAAGAGGCTGACCGTATTCGCGGCCTGGACACCGGCGCTGAGGATTAGCGCACTAAACCTGTTTCCATGAGTGAACTGGTGGCGCGCATCAAGGCGGTGCTGCGACGCATTCGGCCCGGGCTTGCCGATGACCGGGCGAGTTTTGGGGATATAGAAATTGATCGGGTGGCGTTCAAAGTGCGCCGGGCCGGGCAAGATATTCATTTGGGGCCAACAGAATTTCGATTGCTTGATCATATGATGCAACATCCTGGGCGGGTGTTTTCACGCGAGCAATTGCTTGATGCGGTATGGGGCAATGATGTCTATGTCGAGACCCGCACGGTGGATGTGCATATTGGGCGTCTGCGCAAGGCGCTATCACGCCATGGCCATAAAAATCCTATCCGCACGGTGCGCTCGGCCGGCTATGCGCTGGAAAAAGTCGATCAATAATTAGCCCTGTCAGAGTGGAAAAAGTCCAAATAAAAACCCGCTTAATCGCGGGCTTTTATCACATTAATCAATTATCCTATCAGCCAGCTTTGCGGGTCGCGGGTAGAATGCGCTGGGTCGAGACTTTTGGCCGTTCGCGCTTTTGTGCTGGCTGAAAGGCAAGCTGCGCATGATAGGCGCAATAAGATTTACCCGACGAAGCCGATTGTCCGCAAAAATGAAATTCTTCGGAGGAGGGATCGCCGATTGGCCATTTGCACATATTATTCTTTAATGTTGGCACTGTGGTTTTGTCGCCAGAAGACAGGATGAGCGGTTCGGCAAAATCCGGCTCCGGTGCGATGGGGCGTAATTTTTCCGGTGCTTTTACGCCGCCCAGCGGGCTGGTGCCGCTATCGACCTGCGCTGCCAGACCGGCACTATTGACCCGCCCGCGCTGTGGTTTGGCGGGGGTGGCGCGTCCGGAAAGCCCAAGACGGTGAACCTTTCCGATCACCGCATTGCGGGTAACACCACCCATGCGTGTAGCGATCTGGGAGGCGGAAAGCCCTTCCGCCCATAAAGTTTTCAGTTGTTCTACCCGTTCATCAGTCCAAGCCATGTAGCCACTCCCATGATTTTCTTATCTTTTTTCGCCGGACAGGACATTTCCCAACAGGTCAGCCTCTACTACATCTAGTGCTGCCTCAGGAAACATCCGGTGATGCGCCCAGATATAGTAGCTCAAAAATAATTAAACACAATATGCGCCGTAATAATTTTTTAACCACTATATCCTGCGTGTGCACCCAGAACCTTCTAGGCCGTGCCACCGGCCAGAGGGAAGCCCCACTTTTCCACCTGTGGAAAAATCAGGGCTTGGGGGAGAACCACAGGAAGGGGGCGTTTTCCACAAGCAAAACGGGAATTTGCCGATGGCCTGCCAGATGAACGGCAGATCGGATCGTTACGGCAAGATATCGGGATCCGGGGCTTGACCATCTGCGCGTGCGGGTCCACATCTCGCCCTGACCAAACCATCATTTATAAGCTGACATCAGATCATCATGGCCGACACACATTCCATAGAACAGCCCCAACCATCCGCAACCGACTCTCCTCTTGCGCCCTTGCGCGTGCGTGATTTCGGCATGGTCAACTGGTTGGGCCTGTGGACTTTATACAAGAAAGAAGTTCAGCGCTTTTTAAAAGTCGCCTTTCAGACGGTTATAGCACCGATCATTTCCACCCTTTTATTCTTGCTGGTTTTTATGGGCGCATGGGGCGCTTCGGGGCGCACCATCAGTCTTGAGAATGTCGAAATATCCTTTTTCCAATTTCTGCCACCGGGATTGATTATGATGGCGATATTATCCAACGCTTTTCAAAATGCCTCTTCTTCCTTGATCATCGCCAAGGTGCAAGGATCGCTTGTTGATTTTATGATGCCACCCTTGTCTGCGGCAGAATTGACCGTGGCTTTCGTGGCTGGGGCGGCGACCAGAGGTTTGCTTGTGGGGTTCATTACGGCATTGACCGTTGGCGGCTTTGCTTGGAATGCCGGCAACCCAATGCACATAGCCCACCCTTGGGCTTTACTCTATTTTGCCACCATGGCCAGTCTGATGCTGGGGATGATAGGGGTCATCGCTGGCATGTGGGCACAAAAATTTGATCAATTGGCGTTAATTTCAAACTTTGTCATCACACCGCTGACCTTTTTATCAGGCACCTTTTATTCCGTACACGCCCCATGGTTGCCCCATTGGGTGCCGATGGCCTCTCATTTCAACCCATTATTTTATTTAATTGACGGGTTTCGCTATGGTTTCTTAGGGGTTGGTGATAGCGATCCGATGCTTGGGGCGTTGGTTTCGCTGGCCCTCACCGCCTTGCTGGGCTTGACCTGTTATCTATTGTTCAAATCGGGCTATAAATTGCGCACCTGAGCGCTGATCAGAGCCTATGATGACCCAGAGCAAAATCAATATTGAGATGCCGGACTATGTATTGCCTTTTCAAGTTGGCGATCAGTCTATCCGTGGGCGCCTGTGTCGCTTGACAGGGGTGGCAGAGCGCATTTTATCGGCGCATGATTTCCCGGATCCCTTATCCATGCTGGTCGGCGAAGCCGCCACATTGGTGGCAATGCTGGGCGAAGCGTTAAAATTTGATGGCCGCTTCATCTTGCAGGCTCAAGGAGAAGGACCGGTCTCCATGATTGTCGCGGATTATGCATCCGAGGGCGATAGTGTGCGTGCCACCGCCAAAATGGTGGAGGGTGGGGCCGAAAAAGTCGCGGCCGCCAAGGGGCCGGAATTGCACTATCTCATGGGCAAGGGCCATCTATGCATGTCGGTGGACCGTGGACCAGATTTTGAAATTTATCAGGGTATCACGCCGCTTAAAGGCGCCACCCTGTCTGAGGCGGCGATTAATTATTTTGCCCAATCGGAGCAAATTCCAACCATGGTGCGCTTGGCTGTTGGTCGGTTGAGCCTGCCCGATGAAAAGCCGCAATGGCGGGCTGGAGGTCTCATTGTGCAATTCATGCCCGCAGAAGGGGGCACCAGAGAACGCGGCGAAACGGCACTGCGGGGTGAAGAAGAGCGTGAGGCTTGGGCGCGGGCGGAAGCGTTTGCGGCTTCTGTTGCCGCTGATGAATTATTAGACCCGGACCTATCCTCTACAGATTTGCTCTATCGTCTCTTCCATGAAGACGGGGTGCGGGTTTTTGATCCCGATCCGGTCCATTTTGCCTGTACCTGTTCACGAGAAAAAATTGCAGCCGTGCTTGATCGCTATTCCAAAGAAGATTTGGCCGATATGGTTGAAGAAGGCAAAATTTCCGTGTCTTGCGATTTCTGTCGCGAAAATTATGAATTTCCGGTGAAATCATAAAAGGGCTGGATAATTGCTTAAGGGCGCCAAAAACCGGGCGTGAAAAATACCAGAACAGTGAAAAATTCGAGCCGACCCAACAGCATAGCAAAAGCCAGCACCCATTTGGCCGCATCGGGCAGGGATGCATAATTACCTGCGGGGCCAACCACATCCCCAAAGCCCGGTCCAACACAGGCCAAGGAAGCAGCGGCAGCGCTAATTGCCGTTACCGGATCAAGGTGCAGCAATGACAGCAGAACTGCCACCGTGGCAAAGCTTGTAAAATAGATGAAGAAAAACATCAAAACCGAGCGATAGAGAGCCGGTGTTAAAATTTTCTGATTATATTTCGAGCCGATTACTGCATGGGGAAAAACCAGTTTTTGACCATATTCTCTCAAGGCTTTTAGGGCCACTTGGAAGCGAAACACTTTCAGCCCGCAAGAGGCGGACCCCGCACACCCGCCAATGAAGGTCAGGCAAAATAATAGAGCAATAGCAAGAGGCCCCCAGAGAGAGTAATCCCCGACCGCAAATCCAGTGCCGGTGATAATAGAAATGCCATTAAACATGGCCAATTGTAGGGATTTGCCAGCGCCAAAATTCATCGTCAGGCTGACAATGATGGTCAAGGCCAAAACGGCTGCTATGATAATGCCCAGATAAAAGCGGACCTGCGCATCGCGCCATAGAGCACCCACCCGACCCTGCATAGCCAATAAATATAATCCAAAGGGCAGGGCGCTCAGGATCATAAACAAGGAGGCCACGGGCAATAGCGGTCCGTGAATATTTGGGTTTTCAAAAAAATATCCAAAAGAAGCATTTTTGGTTGAAAACCCACCAGTGGCAATGGTTGCCATGGCGTGATTGATGGCATCAAATCCCCCCATCCCCATGGCCCAATAGGCAAGAAAACAAGCCAGTGTGAGGCCGGTATAGATGGCGGTGATGCCAAGCGCGATTTGTGAGGCCGCCGCATAGGGTTTGTCTGTGGTGTCAGATGATTGCAGACGAAAAAGCTGCATCCCCCCCACTTTCAACATGGGTAAAATGGCAATCGCCATGAGAATGATACCAATGCCGCCAATCCAGTGCAGAATAGAGCGCCATAGCAGCAGGCCGGGCGGGGCCGTATCCAGCTCATCCAGCACGGTTGCGCCGGTGGTGGTCAGGCCGGAAATGACCTCGAATACCGCATCGGTAAAAGACAGGTGATAATTGCCAAACATCAAAGGCAGGGCTGCGAACAGGCTCACCGATATCCAAGAAAGCCCCGAGATTAAAAAATTGGCGCGCAAAGACAGGGTGGTAAAGCCGCTCCAACTGGAAAGGGCGAGCCCGGCCCCAACCAAGATGCAAACAATCGACGAGACCATAAAAGCGGTCATATCCGGTAGATCATAATCATCATGGGCGAGATAGTCGGCGAAAATAGGCAGCAGCATGGCCAGCCCAATAAAGGCGATCATAATCGCCTGAATAGCCAAAACCGGTCGTAAACTACCCATTTTGAAGGTCCGTCAGTGGCGCCAAAAACTCGGCAGGAACAGGGCGATGAGTGTGAAAAATTCCAATCGCCCCAACATCATGGCTATAGACAAAACCCATTTTGCCTCTTGCGGCAAGGTGCCATAGGTAC
>JALWRV010000249.1:0-10941 GCA_027080545.1 Parvularculaceae bacterium | reverse complement strand
GGCCGATAATATCGCCAAGACCGGGCCCAACATTGGCCACCGCAGAGCCGGCCGCTGACAGGGCGGTCACCGGGTCGAGATGCAAGAGCGACAAAATAACAGCGGTGGTTGCAAAAGTGGCAAAATAGATGAAGAAAAAATTCAAAACCGAAATGAACACATCATTGGTCAACGGTTTGCCATTATAATGGGCGACAAAAACGCCATGGGGATAAATCAACTTTTGCCCATAAACCCGAAGGGCGGCCAAGACCACCTGAAAACGAAATACTTTCAACCCGCAAGAGGTTGATCCGGCGCACCCCCCCACAAACATTTTGCAAAAGAACAACCCCACCGCAAACGATCCCCATAGACCGTAATCAGCACTCGCATAACCGGTGCCGGTCATAATTGAGATGACATTGAACAGGCTATGGCGAAAGGCTGTTGGTAGGTGATTGTTATAGTGGGAGAAGGCCTGCAATAGAACGAGAACGGTGAAAAATAAAACCAAGCCAAGGAAGAAATGCACTTGGGCATCGCGGAACAAAGGTTTGAACGAACCCCGCATGGCCAGCAGATATAAGCCAAAGGGCAGAGAGGCAACAAGCATGAAAAATACAGCGACAAATTCAATAGGCCCGCGCACATCGCCATGATCGAAAAAATACCCAAAAGAGGCGTCCTTGGTGGAAAAACCGCCGGTGGCAATAGTGGTCATGGCATGATTGATGGCATCATAGGCATTCATGCCCATGCCCCAATAGGATAGAAAACAAGCAAGGGTAATAAGACCATAAAGTATGGACAAAGCGGCGGCGATTTTTGATGTGTCGGAAAAAGCCTGCTCACTTTTATCATTGCTTTGCATGCGAAAAATTTGCATGCCGCCAATGGACAACATAGGCAAAATGGCGATCGCCATAATCACAATACCAATACCACCAAACCATTGCAGAATGGAGCGCCATAATAAAAACCCGTATGGGGCATCATCAAGACCGGTGACGATGGTGGCCCCGGTGGTGGTAATGCCGGAAACCGCTTCAAACAGTGCATCCGTCCAGCTTAAATTCATTTGCCCAATGGCCAGCGGGATGGCTGCAAACAGGCTTAAAATAATCCATGACAGGGTAGAGATCAAAAACCCTTGCTTGAGGTTGAGCGAGTGCACCTTGCCCCAATTGGCGAGCATCATGCCGCCGCCAAGAAAAATACTTAGCGCCGAAGAGATCGCAAAGGCCTTCCAATTGTCCCGATGCCAGCCATTGTCATGGGTTAAATCCGCGATCATTGGCAGGAGCATTGCCGCCCCGAGAATGAGGACAAAAAACCCCAGTACCAAAAGAACCGGCCGCCAATCTACCATGGTTTCCACTTTTCACCGCAAGGGCGCACAATAGGGTGATTCATCCCGTCACACTGTCCCACGAAAGCCCCATCAAGATGGTCGTGTTAATGGATGCGTGAGTTGGCATGGGGGCTGTCGAGAGAAAAGGCGGGCACTTCTGCTTCGAATGATTCACCTCGGGCGGTTTCCATGATATAGGACCCGGCCATAAAACCGGTGGGGGTGTTGAGCGGTGTGCCAGATGTATATTCAAACCCTTCGCCGGGTTTCAAAACGGGCTGCTCGCCAACGACGCCCTCTCCTTCAACTTCCTCGGTTTGACCCTGCGCATTGGTAATCCGCCAGCGTCGCCGCGTGAGACGTACGGTCTCAGAGGATTTATTATCGATGCGCACGGTATAGGCCCAGAAAAAATGGCCTTCTTGCGGTTCCGATTGATCATCAAGAAAATCCGCCTCGACGCTGATGGAAATACCTCTGGTTTCTTGTTCATACATATTAAGATACCCCGACGGACGATACTATTGGAGAAGATGCTTTTGCCCGATTTTTATGGTCTCGTTAAGGAAAAATGATAGAAATTTTCCGCTGTAGAGCAGAATCATGGGCAATTTCCCCTTATAAGTAAATCGTGGCTTGTCAGAAGCCTCATGCGGGCGAAATAGTGGGAAAAATGACAGCCAGATGGCGATATCAGCCATGGGCAAAAGGTTGTTTGGGATAGGGGTTAGATGAATAGTCAGGCGCAGCAAAAAAGCTTACGGCCAAATGCGGCCCCTGAAGATGGGTGCGGTGTATTGACCGCCGAAGCCCTTAGTAGGGCGATTGCGGACAATATTATCGGACAGCGCGATCCGGCACCGGATTGGCCGGGGCGGGCCTTGCAACCGGCAAGTCTGGATCTTTCCTTGGGGGATCAGGCATGGCGCATCCGGGCTTCTTTTTTGGCCGGGCGTGATCATACGGTGCGTCAACGCCTTGATGGCGGTTTGGCAATGCACCGGCTCGATTTGCGTCACGGGGCGGTGTTGGAAAAGGGATGTGCCTATCTGGTCAAGCTGCGTGAACATTTGCGTCTCCCAAAAAATATTTCAGCCCTTGCCAATCCTAAAAGCTCCACAGGACGGCTTGATGTGTTTGTGCGTTTGGTGGTGGATCGAGGCACACGTTTTGAGGAAGTGCCAGCAGGTTATGAAGGGCCGCTTTATGCGGAGATAAGCCCTCGTACTTTTTCTATTGTTGTGCGCGAGGGCTCATCCCTTAATCAACTACGGTTGCGTAATGGGCGTGCACCGGTTGATGATGCGGCCTTGCGGGATATCCATCAAAAAACCCCGATCGTGGATGCGAGTGGCATGATCGATAATGGTCTCGGCCTGACCGTTCATCTGCAAGCTAAATCAGGCGAAATCATCGGGTATAGCGCCAGGCGTCATGCGGGTGTTGTGGATGTAGACAAGGTCGCCGCCCTGCCATGGCAAGATTATTGGCGCCCCATTGAGGCCAGTCGCGATGGCACGCTTATTTTGGATCCGGATGAATTTTATATTCTCGCTTCGCGGGAATGGCTGTTGGTGCCCAGTAATCTGGCGGCAGAAATGGTGCCCATAGACCCGCTCTTGGGGGAATATAGGGTTCATTATGCGGGTTTTTTTGATCCGGGCTTTGGCCTGCAGGCCGCAGGGGGTGCGGGCTCGCGTGCGGTTTTGGAGGTGCGCGGCCATGACGCGCCGTTCATGCTCGAACATGGGCAAATGGTGGCGCGGTTGGTCTATGAACGCCTAACAGGAACTCCCAACATTATTTATGGGGCGGGCCTTTCGTCCCATTATCAAGGGCAGGGGCTTCGCCTGTCAAAACATTTTCAACAGGATTGATACGGATCAAGAGAGCAGGGGCTTCGCCTGAAACTTAAGCCCTTGTGTGCCCCTCACCCCGCACCTGATATTTGAAACAGGTCAACCCTTCCAGCCCCACTGGCCCGCGCGCATGTAAATGGCTTGTGGAAATACCGATTTCGCCGCCAAACCCAAACTCTCCGCCATCCGCAAATTGGGTCGAGGCGTTATGTATGACAATAGCACTATCGACCCGAGATAAGAAATAATCAGCATGCTGTTTATTTTCAGTAACGATCATTTCCGTATGGCCGGAGCCATAGGTGCGGATATGTTCAATGGCTGCATCCAGATCGTCAACAATGCGTATGGCCAAAATAGGCGCAAGATATTCCTTATACCAATCCTCTTCGGTGGCCGGGCTGATATCATTGATGAGGGTGCGGGCCTCCTCATCGCCGCGCAAGGCACAGCCCGCTTCTTGTAAGGCTTTTGCGATGGGGGGCAGGTGGCTTGGGGCTATGGTGCGCTCCACGAGCAAGGTTTCCAAAGCCCCGCAAATGCCCGGTCGGCGCATTTTGGCGTTTAAGGTCAGCGCGACCGCCTTTTCCAGATCGGCCTCGGCGGCAATAACCCCATGGCAAATGCCTTCCAAATGTCCCAATACGGGTACGCGTGCTTCTTTTTGCACCCGTTCTACCAGCGAACGCCCGCCGCGAGGGATGACCATGTCAATTGTCCCTTCAAGACCAGACAATATCGCTCCGACCAACGCCCTGTCTACGGAAGGCACCAAAGCGGCGGCCTCGATCGGCAGGCCCGCCTTGCGCAAACCGGCTTGCAAACAATGATGAAGCGCGCGGGTAGAATGGAAACTATCCGAGCCCCCCCGCAGCAACACGCCATTGCCGGATTTTAAACATAGGGCACCGGCATCTATGGTCACATTTGGTCGACTTTCATAGATAATCGCTAGCACGCCGATGGGTGTGCGCACCTGAGAAAATAATAGACCATTATCACCCCGCCATTGTTTGATGACGGCCCCTACCGGATCTGGTTTTGCGGCAATAATGTTTATCCCCGCGATCATTTGGCCCAAGCGCTCGGGGGTTAGGGCTAACCGGTCCAGCTTGGCGGCATCCATATGGGCTTTTTTGGCATTGTCCATGTCTTTTTGATTGGCATGCAGAATTTCCTGCTCATGGCTACGCAAATTTTCTGCAATCGCCAGCAGGGCCTCGTTTTTTTGATCGGTCGATGCCACCGCCATCACGCTGGCGGCTTTGCGCAAAGCAACGCCAAGAGCCTGTAGCGCTTCTAAGTTGGACTGGCTCATGATGATTGTTCCTCTTCCATGACCAGATTGTCTCGATGGACCACCATCCCGCGATAATCGGCATTGCGGGCGCTTTTGCCAATGATTTTATCAAGATCGCCGCGATCCAGAGAAACCAACCCTTTCGCGCAAATAGATCCGTCCGGTCCGATGATCTCTATGGCATCGCCTTTTTGAAAGGCCCCGTCGCATTTCACGATACCCGCCGCCAACAGGCTCTTTTTAGCCGATAGGGCGGTGCGGGCACCGGCATCAATATATATTTGCCCAGCGGCCTGCAAGCGATGGGCAATCCATTGCCGCCGGGCCGAAGCGGGTGAACCTTGGGGCAAGAATAAGGTGAAGGGGGCGCTTTCCCGCAGATTTGTGATCGGATTTGCGCCCGTGCCTTTTGCAATGATGGTGCTGCACCCGGCGGCACTGGCAATGCGCGCTGCTTCCAGCTTGGTGGCCATGCCGCCTGAGCCCATGGAGGAGGAAGGTTTACCCCCAAGGCGCATAATCTCCGGTGTTATTTTTTCAACCAGAGGAATATGTTTTGCGCCTGTCTGTCGGCGCGGGTCAGCGCTATAAAGACCATCCACATCGGATAGCAAAATCAGCAAATGCGCCCCGGCCATTTGCGCCACATGGGCTGACAGCCGATCATTATCCCCATAGCGCAATTCCGCCGTTGCCACTGTGTCATTTTCATTGATGACGGGAATGACCCTTTGCGTGAGCAAGGCTTCCATCGTGGCGCGGGCATTTAAATAAGAGCGGCGATTTTCCGTAACATCCAGTGTCAGCAAAAGCTGCGCCGCATGTAAGTTATGCGTGGCAAAACTATCGCAAAACCCCTGCATCAAAGCGGTTTGGCCAAGGGCGGCGGCGGCCTGTTTTTGCTCCAATTTCAAGGAGGTTTTAAGGCTCAATGTGCTGCGCCCCAAAGCCACCGCGCCAGAGGCCACAAGAATAATTTCCTTATCCATGGCCATTAGGGCGGCAATATCCTCCGCCAGCGCCTCAAGCCAAGCCTTGTTCAAGCGCCCGTACTGATCGGTCAGCAGAGCAGAGCCTGTTTTAATGACAATGCGTTTGGCATGGGATATTATGTCGTGCGCCTTTTCCATGAGGCCGACCATGCCTGTTGTGAGAGGCGGGCGCAAGAATGGGTGTCAATCTTTCTTGAAAATCAACACATGATTATTGGCTGGCATGGGCCGGATAGATGTCAGCACCATTCCGTTCTCATGGGCGAGGGGCACAAGCGCGCGATCAATGTCCCGCACCCCCCAATCAGGATTGCGCGATTTAAGGGAACGATCAAAGTCAAGATTGGAAGGGGCGGTCTCCCCCTCCCGCATAAACGGCCCATAAAGAAACAGTTTTCCACCCACAGGCAGTAATTTTCCGGCCCCTTTGAACAACCCCTCGCAAGCAGCAAAAGGCGCAATGTGAATCATATTGATGCAAACAATGCCATCTACACCATTAAAATTTTCAATCCAATCGCTCCGGCGGCTATCAATATCAAGGGCTGCGGCAATTTGCTGTTGCATGTTTTCATGGCGACGCCACGCTTCTATAGAGCGCCGTGATTGCGGGTCCGGGTCGGAAGGAAAATAGTGCAAATTAGGGCGCGCTTTGCAAATGGCAATGGCGTGTTCGCCGGTGCCGGAGGCAATCTCGACAATATTGCGGCAATCGCGCATCAATGCGCCAAAAGCCTCGGCAATAAAATCCTTATTGCGCCCGGCCGAAGGCGAAAACAGGCGCTCTTCTTGTATTTCACGCGGCTCCAGCGCGATAGATAGTTTTCTGTCCTTAGGGGGTTTATCCATCTGTGGCGCGCTCATAATATAGAACCCACAAATCCTGCCAGTCTTCTTGATCGGTTTTGCGTCCCTGCCAACGCCAGACGAGATTATCCTCATCCTTGATTTGCCAAATCATACGCAAATGGCGGCTTGTCATGCCCTTGGGGTGGACTTGCTCAAGATAGAAATCAAAATCAGCCCCTTCTGGGGCGGGGCCACCAGCAAGATCAAAATAATTGCCACTATCATCAACCCATGTCTGGCGCCAAAGACCTGTGCCTTTGTGAAAAATAGAAAGGCTGGTGCCGGTAAAGCCGGGCATGGAAAAGCGCTCGGTGATGACGCAGGCACCATATTCATCTTTGGTGATGCTATTATGCGCTGTGCCCTTGGGTTTGTTTGGCCCTTGGTCATACCATAAATTCCAATCCCCAACCCAGAAATCAAGCTGGCGAAATTCCGGTGCCGAACAGGGCGGCGGGCTATCGACGTTTTGGCCATGGGCCGCGGGCATGATGCATAATAAAAATGCAATTGTTAGAGACAGAGGTTTAATAAACATCGAGAGGCCTTTAAAAACAAAATTATACAGAGCAGGAGCCGCCCCCAAGCACACAAAAAGTTGCGCAAAAGGGGTGGTTCAACTTTACTGGCCGCAAAGCGCGCCCTAGATCTTCTCCCAGATCAAATGCTGGTTCATAGGGCAACAAGGTGCAAGAGGCGACGGTGGCTTTGTCAGCCCCTTTGCGTTTTACCACCATGCGCGATGTGGCGCACATAATATCATCGGGCGATTTGCCCAAAATATCCCAGCATTGGGTGGTAATTTCCGGGGGGTCGCCATCGGCCTCCATTTCCGGAAACAGCACCAATGCCGCCGGGTCAAAAGCATCAATGTGAATATTCCGCGCGGTAAACAGGGCGTGATAGCCTTTGCGGGCTTCGTCTTCTGTTTCGCCCCAACAGGTGCGCCCGGCGGCGGCCAGCTTAAACCCTTCTTGAGACAACCATTCAAGCCCTTCCATGGTGGGGGCAAAACTGTCTGGGCCGCGCTCTTTTTCGTGCAGCTCTTGGGAATAATGATCAAGACTGACCCGCATGGTCAGTTGCGCCCCATATTGTTGGTGCAAAGCCAACAGGCCTGCGCGCACCCGGGGCCGTTGCATGGGGCGCATGGCGTTGGTCAACACCAAAACTTCAAATCCCATTGCCAGCGCCATTTCGGTCAGGCGGTTCATATCGGGGTTGAGATAGGGCTCGCCCCCGGTAAAGCCGATCTCTCTGGTGCCCAAGGCCTTGGCCTGATCGAGAAAGGGGGCCACATCTTCCGGGGTTAAATAGACCAGCCGGTCATTGGTAGGGGAGGACAGAATATAGCAATTTTCGCAAGTAATATTGCACAAGGTGCCGGTATTAAACCACAGGGTCTCTAGCTGGTGCACGGCCACCTCGGCCCGTGTTTCGCCTGTGGCTGTCAGATTCGGGTCGCAAAACTTGCCCCCAATTTTATTTGTAGTATTGGTCTCATTGATCATAGCGCCCGAGAATGCCAGCCTGTCTCAATGATGCCAAGCAGATTATGCTCCCCCTCGCCAAAAGGTGAAGGGGCTGGGCAAGCGGGCTGAAGCAGGCCAACCTTCTGCCCGTGAACGCACCCTCTTGCTTTTGCGCCTATATTTGATATGGGGGTCAGTGAGCATCCCGGTGTCACTGGTGTCATTGGGCGGGTATGGTGAAAAGGTATCACGCGAGCTTCCCAAGCTTAAGTTACGGGTTCGATTCCCGTTACCCGCTCCACTTCAAATTCGGTTTGGCTTTGCCAAAAATAGAATTTGAAGGGTGCAACAGGATAGCTGATCCTGTGAATCAATTATTCCTGTGAACGCAGTGGTGAGTCTCGCCGGTGCATCGCCCCTTCGAGGGTTCGGGGGTGTGTCTACCCAACCGACATAGCCAATATTTGACTTGTCTCAGCATAGGAGCGGTTGGATTGTTCATGCCATTGATTGAAAGCTGATTGTACCGCGGTCATGTCGCGCTTGCTGCTTGGGAGCTTTTTGATAATATTTTCAGCGATTAAGCGCTTTACCACATCGGGCGTAAGAACATAGCAATCGCGCCCCATCATTCGCAAAAAACGTTGTCCAGTATTTCCTCCTAGGCGGTTTCCGTCTTTTTTCATCAATTCCAAAAGGGTATCAAGGTCATGGCTCGGCCATTGGGCAAAAAATGTTCCGGCACCCCCATATTCGCGGGACAGCTCGTTGATGAAGGTGGCGTTTTTGATAACCGCCGTTATCTTTTGACCATTGCGCACGATATTTTTATTAGCGAGTAGGCGATCAATCTCCTTGTCCCCATAAAGAGCAACCTGCCGTGGAGAAAATTTATCAAAAGCCTTCTCAAATCCCGGCCATTTATCAGCAATGACTTTGCGGCTAAACCCCGCTTGAAAAATTTGTCGTGCCATGGCCGATAGCCATCGATCATCCGATATTGCTTGCAGTTTCTTTTTTGTCAGAGGTTTTACGAGCAAAGCCTCTAGGGCCTTGGGCCCCCCTTTTCGTTTAGCGGCAGTCTTATAAAGGCTATCAAATTTACGCATCTGTTTCCTCGGAATATAGGTCTAAACCTTTAAGGGTGAGGGCGGTGGCAGCCCATAATGCATCTTCTTCGCGGATAACTTTGGAAACAACGCTCAACCCAACCATGAGATTCTGTACCGCGAGGGCCAAGGAAGGTACATCAACATCATCGGAAATTTCCCCTTGAGCGCGGGCCCATTCCAAAAGCTGCGTTATGCATTGAATACTGCCCATAAGCGCATTGGCGAGCAGGGCGCCGATTTGGTCTTCGATGGGACAAAGCTCGGCTACCCCGTTGACGACGAGGCACCCGCGCCCGTCAGGATCTTTTGCTCGGCTTCGGCAAATCTCTCGAAACACATTGGTGATAAGCGGCCGTATCGGGGTTTGCGGTGTTGCTCTATGCAAGGGACGGTCAGGCGCTTGCGCGAAATAGCGTTCAATCGCCCGCTGGAACAGTTCATCACGGCTGCCAAAAGCATTGTAAAAACTGGAGCGGGTGATGTTCAGCTTTTCTGAAAGCGCTTTGACGGAAGAACGATCAAAGCCATGGTGCCATATCTCGTTCATCACGGTTTCAACCGCCTGATCTTTATCAAATTTTACAGGGCGTCCCATGGGGCCTCAATGGTTCTCGCAATTTCGTGATGAAATTATTTTGTACATCTGTGGACAATACAATAATTTTGTGTATTATCCACCTATGTACATATTAGCTATTTCCATCAGGAAAGGAACCCCATGACGGCATTTTTAATATCGACCCTACGTGTGAAAGACCCCCAGAAAATGCAGGACTACGCCGCTAAGGCTGGCGCAAGCATGGCGGCTTATGGGGGCAAACCCATTTTACGGGGTGGCCTCGCCAAAGCTCTCTTGGGCGAGGCATCGCCTCATAATGTCGGCGTGATCAGCTTTCCGGATATGAAGTCTGTGGATGATTGGTTTGCCTCAAAGGCCTATCAAGAACTAAGCGAACTGCGCAATCAGGCTTGTGACATGACGCTCATTGCCTATCAATCGGCTGAATAAATCCGCTTTCCATCACTGTTTGAATTCAAAATCCGGCCTCACGGGGGGCTGGAAAGGAGATATCTATGCTTAAATTTTACCACCTGCCTTCTTCTTGCTCTGTTGCGGTCAAAACCGCGCTCACTCTTACCCAAGAATCCCACGAAACAATGATTGTCGATACGGCTAATAAAAGTGCGGATTTTCTAAAAGCCAATCCACTCGGCAAAGTGCCCGCAATCGTAGATGGTGATCATACCGTAAGCGAAGGCGGGGCCATCAATCTATGGTTATCCGCTCGCAATAAAGAGGCCCGTTTAATGCCCGATCTGGCTAGCGCTGAGGGGGCGCAAGCGTTGAAGTGGTTGTTCTTTGTTTATGCAACCTTGCACCCCGTATGGGTTCGCATGTTCTATCCATCCCGTTTTGGCGGAGAAGGCGACGGAGAAAAAGTTGCATACGCTCTAGCGGAAAAGGAATTGTTCTCCCATTACCAACTGATTGCAAAACAATTGAGCGATCATGATTTCATTGCCGGCGACTTTATGTCTCTGGCAGACCTTTATCTTGCGTCAACAATTCATTGGGAGAGTAAGGTTGATAACCGTCTAACAAAGAAATTCCCAATTCTTGCGGCTCATCGTGCTCGCGTTCGAAATGTGCCGGGGGTAAAAGAGGCCTTTGTTGGTGAGTTTGGCTATACAGAATAATATGGCCCTTGAAATATTACTCAAAATTGTTTGAGTGATTCGCCGGAATCCAGCGGGTTTTGGCGAATTAAAGGTTCAAGCCCCGCTCATCTGGCGGGGACGGACCACCTATGATCATGATCAATGCGCCTTTTCCATTCAACATTGCGCAATTTCCAGATTTTCTCTGTTTGTGACCCCAAAAAATCTATCCCAGAGGGTGACATTCATCACTTATTTCCTGCTTGCCAGCAACTATCATGTCACGTAGCGTGCCGTCGGCATGAGCAAATGAGAGGGATTCACGATGCAGTCTAATGGTCAAAAGCGCAATTTTTCATGGGTAG
>JALWRV010000248.1 GCA_027080545.1 Parvularculaceae bacterium | reverse complement strand
ACTATAAAAGGAGCGTCTGCTAAGGGAACTTCTGTTCGGGGGGCGATTTTGGGCTTCGATATGCAAGACCCGTTGCTTGATGCCAATTGGCGAGATCGCACGGGCGGAGTGCCGGAAAAATTCGAACCAATAGGCTTGAGCCTTTATGATGCGGGCGGGGTGCGGCGCTTGTTTGTGGTCAATGATGCGGATAATTCTGTGTTGGCCTATGACATTGCCACCAATGGTGATTTGACTTTGGTGGCCCGCTACACGGACCCGCGCCTGACCAGCCCCAACGATGTGGTCGCCTTTGGGCCAGCGCAGTTTTATGTCACCAATGATGTGGCCAAGGGGCGCAACTCCCTCAATGGGCGGGTTGATTTTTTACTCGGCATTGGCAGTGGTGAATTATTGATGTTTGACGGTAATTCATGGGGCAGTGCGGCCCGGGGCCTGCGATTTGCCAATGGGGTGACGCTGTCAGCGGACGGGCAAAAGCTGATTGTTGCAGAAACCGCCGGCAAGGCGCTTTCTGTTTTTGACCGTAATCGCGAAAGCGGGGCCCTGTCCAACCGTCAGCATATTGGTTTGGACAGTTTTCCTGATAATCTTTCTTGGCGCGATGACGGTTTTTTGTTGATCGGGTCCCACCCCAAGCCACTCGCCCTTTCGACTTATATGGCCTCCCCCGACAAGCGCAGGGCACCATCGCAAATATTTGGTTTGCGTTTTGATGGGGCAGATCAGCGCCCCGCCAAACCGGTCTTGCTCTATCAAGATGATGGCCGTCATTTATCAGCGGCCTCGGTAGCAGTGCAGCAGCCGGGGGTAACAATTATCGGTTCGATCATGGAAAATAAATTTCTTTTGTGCGATTGATACATGAAGGATTGATCGCTTCTTTTAGAAAGTATTTTCATGCGCTATATTTCGACCCGTGGTCAGGCTGAGCCAAGGCTTTTCAGTGATATTATCCTGTCACCATTGGCCCCTGATGGCGGGCTTTATATGCCGGCCTATTGGCCACAAATAGAGGCGCAAACGCTCGCCGCCTTTCGGGATCGCCCTTTTGCTGCTGTCGCCGCCCATATTTTCAGCCTATTTGATAATGAGATGGATGAAGCCGCATGGCGTGCGCTTTGTGAAAAGGCCTATGGTCATTTTAACCACCCGCAGGTAACGCCGTTGCGCACGCTGTCTGAGGGCTTGCATCTGTTGGAATTATTTCACGGGCCAACGCTGGCGTTCAAAGATATTGCTTTGCAAATTTTAGGGCCGATCATTGAACGCAAATTGCACCAACGCGGCGAGCGTCTTTGCATCATAGCGGCCACCTCCGGGGACACCGGGGCGGCGGCGATTAAGGCTTTGGCCGGACGTGAGGCGGTGGATCTATTCATATTGCACCCCAAAGGTGCCATATCGGCTATTCAACGACGCATGATGAGTGTCTGCCAAGCGGAAAATGTGTTCAATATTGCCATTGATGGTTCGTTTGATGATTGCCAATCCATGGTAAAGGCAATGTTCGGGGATGAAGTTTTTAGCCAAGAGCTGAATTTAGGGGCAATCAATTCGATCAATTGGGCGCGTATTGTGGCGCAAATGGTTTATTACTTTACCAGCGCCGTGGCCTTGGGGGCCCCAGAAAAGCGTCTCGCCTATAGCGTGCCCACGGGCAATTTCGGTGATGTTTTCGCAGGCGCTGCGGCACAAAAAATGGGATTACCCATTTCGATGCTTGCTATCGCCAGCAATGAAAATGATATTTTAACCCGCACCTTGTCCAGTGGCGCGCATCGGCTAGAAGCAGTGCGCAAAACCTTGTCACCGGCCATGGATATTCAAATTTCAAGCAATTTCGAGCGAGCCCTGTTCGAGCTAAGCGGTCGTGACGGAGCGCTGGTATCACGACTGATGGAAGATTTGAGCAAAACCGGTCAATATCATTTATCTCCCGAAATGCTGTCCTCATTGCGCGACACTTTTTTTGCGCATGCGGTCGATGACCATGCGACGAGTGCCATGATGACGCAATGTTTACAAGAATATGACCTGCTTATTGATCCCCATAGCGCCGTGGGCTTGGTGGCGGCCCAAAAAATGCGTGAAACAGGATTGGTAGTGGATCATCTAATATCGCTGGCAACGGCCCATCCGGCTAAGTTCCCTGAAACTGTTTTGAAAGCAACAGGTCGCAAAGCCCCCTTACCAGAAGCCATAAAAGCCATAGAAGATTTGCCAGAGCGGCTGGATGTGTTGCCGAACGATCTGGATAGGGTCAAGAAATATATTAAGGCGCGCACCCGCGCCACCAAGCAGTAAGGATAGATCATTGAGTTCACGTCACCACAGCCCCCCCTTGATGGAAACCCTCGATAATGGTTTCCGTCTCGTTATTGACCCTGACCCCCATGTGGAAACGGCCATGGTTGGGGTTTGGATTGATGTGGGCACGCGCCATGAAAAATATTCTCAACATGGTATCGCGCATTTGCTGGAACATATGGCCTTCAAGGGCACTCATCGTCGCTCAGCCTTGGAAATTGTCGAGACGATTGAAAATGTCGGGGGCCAGATCAATGCGGAGACCGGCTATAATGAAACCGCCTTTTATGCCGAAGTGTTGGGGGCTGATGTGGGTGTGGCGGCGGAAATCATTGGTGATATTGTGCGCAACCCTCTGTTTGATCCACAGGATTTGAAAAAAGAACAAGAAGTTATCTGTCAGGAAATCGCCGAAGCGAAAGATGATCCGGAAGATTATTTGTTTGAATTGGTGCAACAGCGTGCCTTTGCCGGAACCTCTTTGGGGCGCTCTATTTTGGGCAGCCCTGCATCTGTACGCGGCCAGTCGCCGGATGATTTGCGCCATTTTATCCATGAACATTATCGCCCGGAAAATATGATATTTGGCGCAGCGGGGGCCGTGGACCCGGATCGCATGGCCTTGATCGCTAAAAATCTATTTGGCGATATGCGCGCAAGCCCGAGAGACGGGTTGGTAGAAGCCAGTTATCAGGGCGGTGAGGCACAAGACGCCCGCGACATTGACCAGATGCACTTATGCTTGGCCTATGAGGGTTTTTGCTGGAGCGATAAAGACCGCTTGGGCTTAAGCCTTTTACGGGAGATATTGGGTGGAGGGCAGGCCTCTCGTCTGTTTCAAAAATTACGCGAGCAACATGGTTTGGCCTATACGGTTTATGCCTTTGATGAGAGCTATAAGGATACGGGGTTGTTTGGGTTTTACGCAGCGGCAGAGCATCAACGCGCCGCTGAAATTTCAACCATGATGCAGCAAGAGCTGGAAGATATTGCGATGAGAGGGCCGCGTCCGTCGGAATTGATGCGGGCACAGGCGCAATTTCGTTATGGATTGGCAGAAATAGGTGAAGATCCGGCGGCACGGTTGGAACGCGCCATTGACCAATTATTTTTGCACGGCGCTTTTGTAGAGAACGAGAAAATATTGCGCAAACTGCATCAGATATTGCCTGTGGATATTGCCCGGATTGCTCAGCGCATCCTATCCAGTCCACCGACCTATTGTGGTGTCGGGCCTGAAAACTTCAAATTACCATCCATTCAAAAGGGGTGATCCATGGGGCTGATGGCATTTTTCAAATTACCCTTACCAATGACGGATTTGATCCATGGCAAGGTGCATTTGCGTTTTCCGGCTGAAAGAGACTTTCAGGAATGGGCCGATTTACGGACCCAAAGCCGCGACCATACCAAAGAATTTGAACCGGACATTCCGCAAGACGAACTTTCCAAAAAAGCGTGGCTGCGGCGGCTTCGTTCTTTTTCTGTGGCATGGCGACAGGATCGGGCAAAGCTATTCTATATATTTGATGCGGCTGATGAGCACTTGGTTGGGGTTATCACCCTTTCCAATATCAGGCGGGGGCCTGCCCATATGGGCACGATTGGCTACTGGGTTGGCAAACCTTTTTTGCGCCAGCACTATGCTCGTGATGCAGTGAATTGTGTGCTTGATTTTGCTTTTGGACCGATGGGGTTAGAGCGGGTGGAGGCCGCCTGCTTGCCCCATAATGTGCCCTCGCGGGGGGTATTGCTGAAATGCGGTTTCGCATGGGAAGGCTATGCCAAAAGCTATTTACACATTAACGGCAAGCGGCGCGACCATGTCTTGTTCGGTTTAACTCGGCAAGACTATGAGGTTAGGCGGCGCGGTTGATCACTTCTTTTCAAGCTCATCGTCAATATGTAACCACCCAACCCGTTCCTGCCAGAAAATATGAGCGCTGGGCTGGTAGTTTTGATGATCGTCAAGGGTGCAGGCATAAAGATCAATTTGGTCGGTGCGCTGCTTGGAGAGATAGGCGATGGGGGTGCCGCAGTGGCGACAAAATTTGCGTATGGTGCCGGGGGATGATTCATAGCTAGCCGGTTGTTCGCCGGTGAAGGTGAGGGCAGCTTTGGGAATGCCGAAAAAGCTGGTAAGAGGAGACGCGGTTTGTCGGCGACAGCTTTCGCAATGGCAATGGGCTTGCCATAAAATTTCCCCGGTAAATTGATAACGCACTTTGCCGCAAAGACAGCGGCCCGTTTGTATTTTTTCCGCGCTATTCATGGGGCTCCTCCTTAAGTTATAAGACCGATCAAGCGATTGACAAACCAGAACAGGCCGAAAAGGGCGATGGTCAAGGATCCGGGGATGATGATATAGCGACGATGGTTGGCCTGTTGCCTCATTTCTGGCTTCAGTTTTGTCACGATAAAGACCGCTAGCGCCGCCAGGCCGATAACGCTGATTTGTCCCAGTTCAACCCCGACATTAAAACTGATCAGAGATTGCACCAGCTGGCTTTGGACCAAGCCTAAATCTTTCAACACGGTAGCAAAGCCGAGGCCGTGAAACAGACCAAAGCCAAACACCACCAAGGGGCGCCAACGGGCCATAGTGGCCATGAGTAAATTCTCGATGGCGACAAAGGCGATGGACAGGGCGATAAGGGGCTCAACAAAAGCCGGGCTCGCGGAAATAGCGCCGATGGTCGCGAGCCCCAAAGTGATGGTGTGGGCGAGGGTAAAGGCTGAAATTTGCCAAATGAGTTGGCGAAAATTGGTGGCTGCAAGAAACAGCGCCAGCACAAATAGAATATGGTCATAGCCCCGGGGTAAAATATGCACATACCCCATGCGTAGATAGAGCGAGACGGTTTCAA
>JALWRV010000247.1 GCA_027080545.1 Parvularculaceae bacterium | reverse complement strand
AATCCGTTTTCCATGCCGCGCGGCGGTCTAGAAGCGCTGGAAGCGGCCACCAGCGACGATCAAAAGCTGGCTATTCTAGCCAATCAATATGACCTTGTGTGCAATGGTTATGAGCTTGGCTCTGGGGCTATTCGTAACCATCGTCCGGATATTATGTATAAAGCCTTTGAAATTGCCGGCTATGGCAAAGAGGTGGTCGAAGACAAGTTTGGTGGCATGTTAAATGCCTTTAAATATGGCGCACCACCCCACGGGGGGGCGGCTTTCGGGGTGGACCGGATTGTGATGCTGTTGGCTGATCAAGAAAATATCCGCGAAGTTACCATGTTCCCGCTTAATCAACAGGCGGAAGACTTGATGCTCAATGCGCCATCACCAGCGGATGATCAGCAATTGAAAGAAATTCATATCAAGGTGCAAATGCCGATTAAAGAAAAAGGCTAGCTACCCTTCACTAGAGCTTGCGAGATTTTCAATCGGCTCACTTAGGCAAGAGCGGATTTGGGCGCCCTCGGGTAAGAGGGTTTCATCATCGCCACAGGCCTCATCAAGCTGTTCCTGAGTCAGGGGGGCCTCGAGCAAATTAGCCCCAGAAAAATTACTCTCTTTAAAAGTGGCACCGGTAAAATCGCCGCCCTTGATGGTAACGTCCCGAAATAAAGCCCGATCAAAATTGGCCCGTTTGAATTGGCTGTCCGTCAGGGTCGAACGGGTGAATATGGCGGCATAGAAAATAGATCGATCCGCATCGCTATTTTGCCATTCGCTATCAATGAAGCTGGCCCCGCTAAACTGGCTGGCCGATAGATCGCTGTTATGGATAGTGGTGCCATCAAAGACTGAGCCTTGAGCGGCCAAACGGCTGAGATCCGTGCGCTGAAACAGGCTTTCGCGAAATTGCGCGCCCTTGGCACTAGCCCCGGTTAAAATGGCATCGGTGAAATTAGCATGACTGGCTTCCACACTATCAAAGCCTGCGGCGCTGAGATAGGTTTTGGTGAAATTGGCTTCCAGCAAAATTGAATTGGTAAAAGCGGCACCCGGTAAATGGCGCGCCGTGTAGTCAGTAGCGGTCAGATCAAGATTCATCGCCATGAGAATTTCTCGGCCATCATCTTTTGGCTGGCGCCATTCGGCCCATTTTTCGTTAAGTCGATGCAACGCGAGACGGATGCTTGGGCCGGCCACACGATCAAAAGCACGGCTGGCATTTGAGACCATGTGGGCAGTGCTGCTGGCCGCCGCTGCAATGGGGGCCGGCATGGGAATGCGGTCTTCTTCTGGTACATTCGACCAATAGAAGCTGAACCCGATGAGGCCAATCACCAGCGCCAATGCGGCGATCCTAAACATGAAGCCTTCTCCCTTATCCGCGCCATTAACCTTATATTTGTGGCACGCCCCCCAGTTTGACGATTAAGGCGCAACTATAGGCCCGATAGTTGAAGTCAGCGTTAACGCAAATGGTCTGAATTTAATCACAATTGACCTTTAGACTATCCCTTGGCTATGGTGGTTTGCAGCGAAAAGAGGCTTCAACTGAATATGAGAATATTTGTCTATCTTACTGTTTTTATGTCATTTATGCTCAATGGAAACGCACCGGCTCAAAGCCCCCGTTTTTTGCTACCGCCCCTGGAGATTGCCAACGTATCCGGCTATGAGCCGGTTGGCGATGAGGCCCCCGGCTTTGTCGGGGCGCTTTCTTCCTACTATTGCGCCTATGCGGTTTCCTTAGCGCGATTTGAGCTTATCGGCGGGGCACAATCCGCTGTCAGCGCTGAGGCCTATCGGCAATTGGGGGCATTATTCATTTTGAAAATGAATGAAACCACCCCGTTCAAGGATGGGGAAATTGAGCTGATGCCGACCATTTTACGCCAAACGGCGCAAGCCCAGATGAATATAGATCTGCATCTGGCGGAGAGCGACGGGCTCTATCTTGCGTCCACCTTAAACCGTTGTGAGCAATTATATCGCGCAGCACTGCCGGACTCAGCCTTTGCAAGTTCCAATTAAAAGAGATTAGGAACAGCCCGTGGTGGTGCCGCAACTGTCGCAAGACATGCAGGTGCCGGATTGCACTAATGTAAATTGCCCACATTCCGGACAGGCATCGCCTTCATAGCCTTTGGCGCGAGCCTGTTGCGCCAGCCTGTCAGTGTCGTCGCTTTTTGGGGTTGCAAGTTTGCCTGCAGGGGCCGCTGATGATGGATTATCGGCAGCCTTGGGCGGGGCCGGGATAGATTTGGGCTCCGTCGGTTCTTGCTCATTCGCCGGGATAAAGTCACCACTTGATGCCTGACGCAGCCGGTCAAATTCGCCTCCTCGAAGAATGACCAGATTGTCCATGGTCGAAGAACGGGAATAGCCTTTGGATATGAGCCGCGAGGCGTCTCGGCTGGCTTTTTCATTGTCAGCCCCGCTGCCAATGGCATCAAAACCTTCATCGGTCCCGCTATGGTGGGCCAGCTCATCGCGACCAAGATAGGAAATGGCGAGCTCGCGGAAAATATAGTCGAGAATAGAGGTGGCGTTTTTAATCTGATCATTGCCTTGTACCGGTCCGGCCGGTTCGAAGCGGGTAAACAGATAGGCATCGGCAAATTCTTCCAGTGGCACCCCATATTGCAGCCCTAATGATACAGCGATGGCAAAATTATTCATCAATGAGCGAAAGGCCGCACCTTCCTTATGCATGTCGATGAATATTTCACCCAATTCCCCATCATCAAACTCACCCGTATGGAGATAAACCTTGTGGCCACCGACTTTGGCCTTTTGGATATAGCCTTTGCGTCGATCTGGCAGGCGGCGGCGTCCCGGTGCGCGCTCGATCACCCGCTCAACCACCCGTTCGGCAAAAATACGGGCTTTTTCTGTTTGGGTTTCGCCCGCTTGGGCGGCCTCTAAATCTTCTTTTGATAATAGGGCGGTACTGAGCGGTTGGGACAGTTTTGAACCATCCCGATAAAGGGCGATTGATTTTAATCCCAATTGCCAGGCTTTTTCATAAGTATCGCGACAATCGGCGAGGCTGGCTTCATGGGGTAGATTGACAGTTTTCGAGATGGCCCCGCACAAGAAGGGTTGGCACACAGCCATCATTTTCAAATGGGCGTCGATTGACAGGCTTCTGGTGCCCATGCGCCCGGCTGGCGTGGCGCAATCAAATATGGGCAGATGTTCGGCCTTCAAATGGGGCGCGCCTTCCAAACTCATGGCTCCGCAACAAAAAAGATTGGCCATGTGAATGTCTTCGTCGCTAAAGCCGAGATCCCGGAGCATTTTATAGCCCGATTGATCCACTTGACGGTCGTCGAAGCCCAAGGTCTGGCGCAGGAAATTTTCGCCCAGCACTTCCTTGTTGAAAGCAAAGCTCATATCAAAGGCCGTGGACAGAGATTGCGATAAAGCGTCTATCTGGGTTTGGCCGAATCCTTCCTCACGCAAGAGATCAAAATTGACACCGGGGGCATCTTCCAGCGTTCCGCGCCCTACCGCATAATGGGTGATATCTGTGATTTGGCGATTGCTATAGCCCAGCCGCTTTAAGGCCCGGGGGACAGATTGGTTGATCAGTTTGAAATGACCACCCCCGGCAAGCTGTTTGAACTTTACAATCGCAAAATCCGGTTCAATGCCCGTGGTATCGCAATCCATGAGCAGGCCAATCGTGCCTGTGGGGGCGAGCAGGCTTACCTGAGCATTGCGAAACCCTGTTTGCGCGCCTTTTTTTAACGCCTTTGCCCATAATTTTTGTGCGGCGCTTAAAATGTTTTTCTGAGGGGCGTGGGAACTATCGAGCGGAACCGGACAATGGGTCAGCCCTTCATAGGCAAGCCCACTGCCCTTGATTGCCGCAGCGTGATTGCGCAACACGCGCATCATGCCGTCCTTATTGGCAGCCCAGCGATCAAAGGGCCCGAGCTTTTGCGCCATCAAGGCAGATTGATGCCAAGCAGCCCCCGCCATCAAGGCGCTGATAGCCCCGGCCATTTCCCGGCCCTCATCGCTGTCATAGGCAAGACCTGCCGACATCAACAAACCACCAAGATTGGCAAAGCCCAACCCAAGCGTGCGATAGGCCCACGAATTTTTAGCAATTTCAGGCGACGGGAATGAAGCCATCATAACTGAAATTTCCAGTGTTAGGGTCATCAAACGGCATACATGGACGAACCCTTCCACATCAAATCCTACACGGCTACCGGCCTCTTCATCGCGCAAAAATTTCAGCAGATTGATGGAGGCGAGATTGCACGCCGTATCGTTGAGGAACATATATTCCGAACAGGGGTTGGAGGCGGTTATGGCGCCATCGGCCGTGCAAGTATGCCATTCATTGATGGTGTCGTGAAACTGCACGCCCGGGTCGGCACACATCCATACGGCTTCATTGACTTTTTGCCAAAGTGCGGCGGCTGAAACGGTTTTGGCCACGGTGCCATCTGTGCGGCGGATTAAATCCCACTCTTTATCCTGTTTTACCGCGTCGAGAAATTTATTGGTAACGCGGATAGAATTATTGGCATTTTGACCAAAAACTGACCGATAGGCTTCTCCCTGCCAATCAATATCATAGCGATCTATCTTCATGGTCCGGAAGCCCTGTTTTGCCCATTGCAGGGCGCGCTCGATAAGGCCGTCGGGAAGTTCTGCGCGCTTGGCGGCTATCACAGCCTGTTTTAGGGATGCGTTGTGGTCGAGATCAAAACGTGTGTCCTCTTCGCCATCACACGCAGACAAAATAGCATTGATATGTTTGGACAGATGGGCGGAACCGGTAACCAAGGCCGCCACCTTCATCTCTTCTTCGGGCTTCCAGTCAATAAAGGCTTCGATATCCGGATGATCTATATCGAGAATGACCATTTTTGCGGCGCGTCTGGTCACGCCACCGGACTTAATGGCCCCGGCGGCAACATCAGCCACCCGCAAGAACGATAGAAGGCCGGAGGAAATACCACCCCCAGACAGGGGTTCCCCTTCGCCACGCAGGGCCGAGAAATTGGAACCAGTGCCTGAGCCATATTTGAACAGGCGGGTTTCCCGGGTGATCAAATCCATAATCCCCCCGGTGCCCAATAAATCATCGCTCACCGATTGAATGAAGCAGGCATGGACTTGCGGATATTCATAAGGGTTCGGAACAACAATGAGAGCCCCGCTTTTATGGTCCGTGGTAACATGGCCGCTGGTGGGGGTTTGATGATTTTGTGTCTTGGTATTTTCCGTGTCAGCGCCAATGCCATAGGCCCAATGCAGGCCTGTATTGAACCATTGCGGCGAATTGGGCGCGACAAATTGGTGAGCCAGCAAATAGCGCATCTCATCGAAATAGGTGCGGGCTTCCTGTTCGTTGGAAAAATAACCGCCCCGCCAACCATGATAGGCCCAAGCACCGGCCAGACGGTCAAATACGGCGCTGGCATCCTGTTCGGCTCCATAGCGCTGTTGTGGTGGTAATTTTGCTAGCGCTGTTTCATCGGGCACATGACGCCATAAAAAATCGGGCACAGCTTCTTCAACCACCGCCTTGGTAGTCTTGGGAACACCCCGCTTGCGGCAATATTTCGAGCCCATAATCTCCACCGCCGTTTGGCTCCAGAAATCTGGTACCAAGAGAGGGTGTGATTCTGGGACTTGGCCGGGCCGATGGGCCGTATGAAAGACCGAATCAACGAAGGCAATATCGTCATAGGGGCCGCGTTGGCGGGTAAAATGAGGCTTTATTTGCATGGTCTAACCTGATGTTGAGTGGATACAGCATGACGGATGGGAGCTGATCTTTACCCCCTTCATATGGTGTGTCCTTGATATATATCTACTATAATTTGTGATGGATGGGAGTGCAAATGAGGAGAAAATTCCCCGCCAAAGCCACAAAATCTGCTATTTTCCTCTATAATTCAGGAGGTGGCGCACCGATGGCCCTCAAGCAGCCATTCTGAGGCCTTTCTGGGGCGGTTCTGATGGTCTTTGGGGCTTGCACAAGGCGGGCGCTAAAGGCTAACAGGACTTAATCTTGGCTAGGCTGTAAGGCGTGCTAGGGTCAAAAGGCAATCATGGAGTACAGGTTAAATGCTACAACGTCTTTTCATCTGGTGGGATAAGGCAACCATGGGCACCTTGTTCACCTTGATGCGCCGAGGGGCCAAGCTGGTCGGCAAGGATGCGCAAGGAAATCGCTATTTTGAGGAGGGCGGAAAGCCTAGTTTTCCCGATGGGGGGCGCCGTCGCTGGGTGGTTTATCATGGGGTCGCGGAAGGATCGCGGGTTCCTGCGGATTGGCATGGTTGGCTGCACCGCACCGTGGACGAACCGCCGGTTGATGGGGCGTTACCCCGCCAATCTTATGAAAAAGATCATTTGCCAAATATGACCGGCACTCCGTTGGCCTATCATCCCAAAGGCAGCCTGTTTCGTTCGGCCAAAGGATTTGATGACCAAGAGGTTTATAAGCCTTGGAGCCCGGATGGCGCGGAGGCGCATAATCAGACCACAGATAAAAGCGGCTAGGACGGGAAAATGAGTGCCAAGCGCAGCATGATGATGATTTTAGGAGCGCTCTTGATTGGCGCCATTTTGGCTTTGGCGCCCTCTTGGGCGCAATCCAGCACTAGGGATGGGCAATCCTATGGTTGGACGGTGCAAACGCCGCCCGTGTCGCCGGAAAATCTTGATCGGCCTCTCACCGAATTGGAGCGATTGTCTCTCTCTTCGTCAGGGTCGGGCTTTGCAGAATCCATTTATAATATCGTTTCGGATAATCCGCTAGTGCCTATTTCTGTTACCTTGCGGGCGCTTGATAAAATTACGGCGCAATTTATTGATTTAACTATTCCCGTGGGCGAGACGCAGGATTTTGGCAAGTTGCGTATTCTCGCGCGCACCTGTAATAAGCGTCCACCAGAAGAAGAACCGGAAACATCGGCTTTTTTGGAAATTATTGATCTTGATGCCTTGGCACGGGAAGAAAAGCAGGCCCGTGAACTGGCAGAAGCCGAAGCCGCTGAGGCTTTGGCGAATGGTGAGGAAGATAGGGGCCCAGAGGCTATGGAGCCGTCCCAGCCTGAGGCGCGCAGCTTGCCAGTGGAAGATGTTGACCCAGACGCAATTGATATGGTGGCTGAAGAAAGTGGACCAGACTTGAGTGGTTTTGATAAGGTTGAAGCCATTTTCCGAGGATGGATGTTTGCCTCCAGTCCCGCGCTCAATGCGGTTGATCACCCGGTTTATGATGTGTGGGTGATTGATTGCAAAATGGTTGAGCCATCGCAGTGAAGCGATAATCGAAAAAAGTCGCTGTCTCTTTGAAGGGCTGCGTCCAATAGTTTTTTATAGGCTGCCTTTCCCACCTCCACAGCGCCGAGACTGGCGAGATGGGGGGTTAAAAATTGCGTATCCAATAGCCCGAAATTGCCTATTTTCAATCGTGCCACGAGATGGGCTAGGGCGACCTTGCTGGCATCGGTGACACGGGAAAACATGCTTTCTCCGAAAAAGGCCCCGTTAAGACAGACCCCGTAAAGCCCGCCAGCCATTTCATTATCTTGCCAACATTCGACAGAATGGGCGTGACCCATGGCATGCAATTGGCTGTAAATATTCAAAATTTGAGGATTGATCCAGCTATCTTCCCGGTCTGTGGCCGGGGCGCGACACATTTCCATCATGCCCGTGAAGTCTCTATTGATCTCGACACGGAAGATATTATTTTTTATTTTTTTGCGAAGCGAGCGCGATAGGTGGAAATGATTCAGCGGGATGATACCGCGCTCTTCTGGCAATACCCAAAATACATCTTCAGAATCGCGGCTTTCGGACATGGGAAAATAGCCAAGCCGATAGGCTTTCAGCACATCTTGGGGGGTAATCTGGGGCAGTTTTTCTTTGCGCATGGGGCTATCATGCCCTGCATTTGCGGTTTCGTCCAAAAAAAAGAAAAGGAGAAGGTCCGCTAATCGGCCTGTTGCTGGTCTTCTAGCCAGTTTTCAAGCCAATGAATATCATAATCGCCATTGATAAAATCGGGTACATCCAGCAATTTTTCAAACAGCGGAATGGTGGTGTTGATACCTGTAATGACAATCTCTGAAAGGGCCCGGCGTAGTCGTTCCAGACATAATTCACGACTATCACCGAACACGATCAGCTTGCCGATCATGGAATCATAGTGAGGGGGAATGGAATAGCCCCCATAAACAGCCGAATCAAAGCGCACGCCGGGGCCACCCGGGGCATGAAAATTGACGATCTTGCCGGGAGAAGGGCGAAAATGTACCGGATCTTCTGCATTGATCCGGCATTCAATAGCATGACCGGAAAACCGGATATCTTTCTGTCGTACCGTTAGTTTTTCACCCGCAGCGATGCGGATTTGCTCGCGCACCAAATCAAGATTGGTCACCTGTTCGGTAATCGGATGTTCGACTTGTAGGCGCGTATTCATCTCGATGAAATAAAACTCGTCATTCTCATAGAGATATTCCACCGTGCCAACCCCGAGATAGCCCAGCTTTTCAATCGCTTTTCGGGTGGTTTCGCCAATTTGCTGCCGTTTTTTCTCGGACAGGGCTGGGGATAGGGCTTCTTCTAGTACCTTTTGGTGACGCCTTTGCAGCGAACAATCCCGCTCGCCAAGCTGGATGACATTTCCATGGGCATCGGCGGCGATTTGAATTTCAATATGGCGGGGCTTTTGCAAATATTTTTCAAGATAAATAGCATCATCGCCAAAGGAGGCGCGGGCCTCTTGTTGGGCATTGCTCATGGCGCTTTCGAGGTCGCTTTCGCTCAAGGCCAGCTTCATGCCCTTGCCACCACCACCAGCAGCGGCTTTGATGAGCACCGGATAACCGATTTTCGCCGCCACTTTTTTAGCTTCGGCAAACGAGGTGACCCCGCCATCAGAGCCGGGTACCAGCGGAATGCCCGCTTTGCCGGCGGCGTCCTTGGCCGCGATTTTATCGCCCATGGTTTTTATGTGTTCGGGCAGGGGGCCGATAAAGGTGAGGTCATGGGCCGCGATGATTTCAGCAAATCGGGCATTTTCAGATAAAAAGCCATAGCCGGGATGTATCGCGTCGGCATTGGTAATTTCGGCTGCAGCAATGATCGCGGCAATATTGAGATAGCTGTCTTTGGCAGCTGCCGGGCCAATACAGACGCTTTCGTCAGCGAGGCGCACATGCATGGCATTGGCATCGGCCGTAGAATGAACCGCCACCGTGGCAATCCCCATCTCCTTGCAGGCGCGATGGATTCGAAGGGCAATTTCACCGCGATTGGCGATGAGAACTTTTTTGAACATCCGTCAATCTTTCTCGAACAAGGGCAGGGTCAGTAGACCGGATTAGCTGATGATAACCAGCGGTTCTTCAAACTCTACAGGTTCCGCGTCGCGGGCAAGAATTTGCCGTACTGTGCCCGCTTTATGGGCCTTAATCTCGTTCATAGTTTTCATGGCCTCGACAATCAGCAAGGTTTGGCCTTCCTTCACATGGTCGCCAACCTTAATAAATGGGTCTGCACCAGGAGATGGGGAGAGATAGGCCGTGCCGACCATAGGGGATTTTACCGCCCCGGGATCTGACGCTGCCGATGCGACTTCGCCTTGCGAGATGCTGGCCGGATCGCTGGGTTGAGGATTTGGCTGGCTGGCGGCTTGTGTGAACACCGTTTGGCCCCCTTTAGCCACGCGCACCATCACATCGTTCTTTTCGATCTCGACTTCCGAGAGGCCGGTTTCTTCCAGTACAGCGGCCAGCGCGCGCACCAGATCTAGTTCATTGGCGAAGCTGGTATGTTTGGTTTTATCGGTCATGCACTGATATCCTGTTTGACGAAAGCAGATCGGGTTGGTCTTGCCCTTTCCATAGGGCGGTTTTATGCCCCTGTTAAGCCCAAGGCGGCGGTCAGGGCAAGTATATATCCGTCTGGGCCAAACCCGCAAATAATGCCGTTGACGGCGGGGCTGGCATAGGAGCGGTGCCGGAAGGCCTCGCGTGTGTGGGGATTTGACAGGTGTAATTCAATCTTGGGCAGTGAGACGGCGCTGAGGGCATCGAAAAGGGCCACGGAGCTATGGCTATAGGCGGCAGGGTTGATAATCAGGGCGTTGGCTTGGGCGTCAGCCATGTGGATATGCTCAATGAGGGTGCCTTCGCTGTTGGTTTGGCGAAAAGTTAAGGCGACCCCGTTGCGCGCGGCCCATTGCTGGCAAGAATTTTCGATTTCTTCAAGACTGGTGGTGCCGTAAATTTTCGGCTCGCGACTGCCAAGGAGGTTCAAATTGGGACCGTTCAGGAGATGGATATTGGTTTTGGCCATGGGATATCTCTCGCTTGGGGAAGGGTGGGCGCGCTGGCTTACGGAATTTCTACCCTATTCAATCTCGTGCCAATAGCCAAGCTAATCCAAACGGGGGTCTGAGACCACTTGTCTATAGCCAGAAATAGGGCGATACGCCTATAATCGCTAATAGGGTTAGTTTCGAGCAAGAGTCAAAAAATGCACCTGATCATTAATGGCGACAATAGAGATATTGAGGTGCCTGAGGGGCGCCCCTTTCACGTGGCGGACCTGTTGATGGCCCTCAACGTGCCTGCACTTAAAGTGGCCGTGGAATTAAACCGCACCATTGTCGCCAAATCATCTTATGACCAGCAGGTGTTAAACGATGGCGACCAGATAGAGATTGTTAATTTTGTCGGAGGTGGGTGAGTGTCTGCACAGGCTCAAAAAAAATATGAACTAGAAGATCCGCTGATTATCGCTGGGCGTACATTTTCTTCGCGACTGATTATTGGTACGGGAAAATATAAAACCTATCAACAAAATGCCGAGGCGGCGAAAGCCTCTGGAGCTGAAATCGTTACGGTGGCTGTGCGCCGGGTTAATCTTACCAACCCGGATGAACCGATGTTGATGGATTTTGTCTCGCCTGAAGACTATACCTATCTGCCCAATACGGCTGGTTGCTTCACGGCTGATGAGGCTATTCGCACCCTGCGCCTTGCTCGCGAAGCCGGGGGCTGGTCTTTGGTCAAGCTAGAGGTGCTGTCGGATACTAAAACCCTCTATCCGGATATGGAAGAAACCCTGAAAGCGGCGAAGCGCTTGATTGAGGATGGGTTTGAGGTGATGGTCTATTGTACCGATGATCCGATTTTTGCCCGCAAACTTGAAGATATTGGCTGTGCGGCAATCATGCCCCTAGGCGCACCAATCGGTTCTGGTCTCGGTATTCAAAATCCGGTCAATATAAGGCTCATTGTTGAACAGGCTAATGTGCCGGTTCTGGTCGATGCCGGGGTTGGGACGGCGTCCGATGCGGCGATTGCTATGGAGCTTGGCTGTGATGGGGTCTTGCTCAACACCGCCATCGCTGAGGCCAAGGATCCCATCGCTATGGCCGTGGCCATGAAGCATGCGGTGATTGCCGGTAGGCAAGCCTATCGAGCCGGCCGCATGGGGCGCAAAAAATATGCAGATCCTTCTTCACCCTTGGCGGGATTGATTTAACCTATAATCATAATCTCACGCATTTTTAAAAGGCGGACATGATGAAAAAAATATTAATTGTTGGGGGCGGCTCTGCCGGTTGGATGAGTGCAGCCTATTTGAACGGCGCCTTAAACCAGCGCGGCGAAAAACCAACCGTAGAAATCACCCTTTTGGAATCGCCGAATATTCCACGCATATCCGTGGGGGAGGCGACTATTCCGTCGATTTTGCATGTGTTGGAGGTCATCGGGCTTGATGAAATCGAGTTTATGAAAGCCACGGATGCGACGTTCAAACAATCAATTAAATATCCCAACTGGCATAAGAATGATGGCAGTTTTTATCATCACCCTTTTTCGCGCTATCGCACCGGACCCATAGACAATTCTGCGCGCAATTGGTTGGCGAGCCAGCGTGATATTCCCTTTATGGAAACCGTCTCAGCGCAACCAATAATTTGTGAAATGGGGTTAGCCCCGAAAATGTTGACCGCTTGGGATATGGGCGCACCCCTCAGCTATGCCTATCACATGAATGCGCAAAAATTTGCTGATTATTTGCGCGATTTTTCTACCCAGCGCGGTGTCAAACATATTCTTGATGATTATGTGGATGCGCAGCTTGCCGAAGATGGCTCTATTGCTTCCATCAGCACTAAAGAAGGCTTGACCCTTGAGGCAGATATTTATGTGGATTGTACCGGTTTTCGGGCTCGTCTTATAGGCGAGGTGATGGGGGTTGGCTATGAAGATTGCTCGCGCTTTCTTCTCGCAGACCATGCCACGGTTATGCATATTGATTATAACAAGTTTTTCCCGGGGCAGGTGCGCCCCTATACCACAGCCACGGCCCTTTCGGCTGGTTGGGCATGGGACATACCCATGCGTAATCGACGCTCTGTGGGCTATGTCCATGCGAGCGCCTTTATCAGTGAAGAACAGGCGGAAAAAGAGTTGCGAGCTTATGAGGGGCCGCATGCAGAAGATTTGCCCACCAAGCGCATTCCCTTTCGGGTTGGTAAACGCCATAAGGCTTGGGAGAAAAACTGTATAGCCATCGGGCTTGCCGGGGGGTTTATTGAACCGTTGGAATCGACGGGGCTCTATTTATGTGACCTAGCGGCGGTGATGTTGGCCGAGCATTTTCCCCATGCGGGGGCTGATATGGACGCGCTGTCTTTCCGGTTTAACCGTATTCTCGCCAATCGTTTTTATGAAATACTCGACTTTATCAATATGCACTATTGTTTGAGCCGCCGCACGGATACGCCATTTTGGTGTGAAGTGCAAAAGCCGGAACATATTACGGATAGGCTACGGGCCAAGTTTGAATTTTGGCGTTCTAAACTGCCCTCAGCCATTGATTTTGAAGATCAATATTTCCCCGCCTTGATGACGGCCCAAAATATTACAGCCCCAGAAGGGATGGGGCTTGATCCGCGCCCCCATGTGGACACGGCCGGGCTTTGGAACCATGAGAGCTATGAATGTATCATGCTAGGGATGAATTTTTGTGGACAGGATTTACCACCCCCAGCGGCGGATGCCCCAAAAACCCATGTAAACCCTGTTATTTTACAGCGCTTGGAACAGGCCCGTGCAAAATTGCCGCCACATCATATTTGGCTGAACCGCGTGCTTGGTATGGAGCAATATCAATTTAGCGATTATCAGCCGAAGGGTTGGGTTTAGTCGATTTCATAGCCCAAGACTTTGCGCAACCCCGGACAAGCATAGTCAACCAGTTCTTTTTGGGCTTGGGGTAATTCTTCGGGTATGTTGGTGTGGCGTTGGGCCAGGTTTTCCCGGGCGGTGCCACTTTGTTTGCGGTCTGCGCCCACCAATACGCGCTCGCGCCAATCTTCGGGCAAATCAATTTTAGCGAAAGCAAAAAGATCGGTGAAAAAGGCCTTTGCTTGAGCTGAATCAATATTTTTTACATGGCCTACCAAATCTTCATAGCGCACAATGCGTGTGCCGGTGCCCATCCAAGAGACACCATTATGCATATAGATTTCCGCCATGGTAGGTACTTTTTGATAAATCCCGAAGATCATCATGTTAAGCATATCTTCCATAGGCACATTGCCATTTTTGAGATGCTCTAAATTGCCTTGGAAATTATCGGATAAAAAGAAACGTGCCCGTGCCAGCACCCAATCATAAGGGTCGCGCACCATCAGGAGATGATTGGTTTTACGGGTGGCGATGGCGCTGTCATCGGAAAAGAGCAAATGCCCCCAGCTCAACATGGGATTGGCCGGATCTAAGGCTTGAATATGTTGTGAGAGAATGGGGATCTGAATAAAGGCGGCATGATATTGTTGGGGTACAGGCACAAACATGCGAAAAATATTGCGAATGAGATGGGTCCCACTTTTGGGTACGGAGTTCAGAAACACTGGTTCACGCAGCGGCTTTTGTTCAAAGCGCGCATTCTCACTGTTCAGACTATCTTCTTTGGCAATTATTTTGGGCATGTAATGGCTCTTAAGGTTGGGTCTCTTAAAGTTTGGGTGCATTCACACTATAGGCCTCATGGCTATAGAACGATGCAAGCCCTTTGCCAAACGCGAAATAATCCCCGCATAGGGGAGCCTTACTTGGTGAGGCTCTCACAGATAAAAACGGCAGACCCGAAGGTCTGCCGTTCTTGTTTTTGATTAATCAATCAGAGTCTATTCGAAGTTCTTGGTCAGGTTGAAGAATGCCCGACGACCAAGGAAATCATATTGTGAATAGAAGGCTGAGTTACCAACGCGGCTATATTGGCCGGTAACACCGGAAACCGCAGGCGGTGCCTCGTCAAAGATATTGGCCACACCGGCACGGAAGGTCCAGTCATTGCCAAATTCGCGACTTACGGAAGCGTTGTGATAAATCATCATCTCCGTACGCAGCTTATATTCGACCGGATCGCCTTGGAAAGTCTCAGCATTCGGACCATTGACTTGCAAGAAACGATCTTCGTTCGAGGTTTGGTCAATGATATCGAGGCCGTAGAAATATTTCCACTTGCCTGGTGTGTCGAGGTTGAAGTTCAACAAGGCTGTTGTCTTCGGGTTACCCGCACGACCATTTGAATCAACGCTAGATCCTTGTGCCAGCAATTGGATTCTGTCTTCCAATTGGTGTGACGCTTGGAAATCCACCCGCAGATCACCCCAACGCAGCTCGTGATTATATTGAGCTGTGAAGTCGACACCACGGTTGCTCTGGCTGTTGATGTTGATGAAGCTGTCGGAAATGGAATTGATCAGGAACGGCGCCCCTTCACTCCCATCGGCAGCATTACGATCGAACAATTGACACAGCGGATCATTCGGGAATGTGTCTGATGTGTAGCAACCGGCAACCACATTGGCGGCACCCAGTTGGGCCACTTCGTCATTCACTTGAATTTCGAAATAATCCACGGCGAACTGAAGGTCGATAAAGGTTGGCGACCAGATGAAGCCAACGGTGAAGTTATCAGCCGTTTCTGCATCCAGTACCCCAGCCCCACCACCGGTGAAGACCGTAGCGGATGAACCAGCACCATTATGGTTGGCCGGAATACCGTCGGCGGCACAATTGTCAGCCAATTGCTGGGAAATGAAGCCATTTGCCAGATTTGGACCCCAATTGATGCAAGGGTCCACAGAGCGTTGACCGATAAAGCTGGTTTGGTCAGCCAAGAACAGTTCGAACAGGGCCGGAGACCGGAACGATGTCCCTTGGGTAGCCCGTACACGAACAGACGGGGAGACCTGCCAGTTCAAACCGACTTTGTAGGTCGTGCCATCACCATAAGAAGACACATCCGTATAACGACCGGACAAGGTCAAGGAAACCTTCTCGGCCAAAGGAGCGTCTTTCAGCAATGGTACATCAATCTCACCATAAAAAGCAGTGGTATTGTGTTTACCAGCTGTAATGCCGGCGCCAGAGGAACCCCAAGCATTATTGGCCAAGGTAATATCACCTGGCGTATCGAGAATTTCATCCTCAATATATTGGGTACCGAAGGCCCCAGCCATCATACCAGCGGGCAATTGAACAATATCACCAGAGATATAACCCTCGAACGATGTTTGCTCATAGACCGTGTTACCGGTTTCGCGGCCGAACAGGAAGTCACGCTCTGCTTGACCAATGTTACCGGCCAAGAATTGCGGATCGACCCAGTTGACATCGACACAAGGACGACCGTCAGCCATGGTGGTACCGGCGCACAGGCTGGTACGGAAGAAGGCAACATCAATCGCGTCTTGATAGATGCGGTCATTGGTATAATCGCCATCAGAGCGTGAATATTGCGCTGAAACATCCCAAGACCATGATGGGAAATTGGCTCCAAAACCGCCCGTTAAACCACCAACAAAGCGGGTATAATCCACCTTAACGGAGGTGTCTGCATGGTCGGTAATAGCAGTTGGGCTCAGCCATTGCAGACCGGTCCAGCCAGGCGACAGCGGGTCACCGGTACCAACACCACCGCCAGCAAAAATGGCTTGGCTGTTATAGGTGTAGGACCAGAATTGACGATAGCCGTTCACATAGGTCTCGCGACGGTTGAACAAAGCTTCGGCATAGCCCGTGATGGTGTCGGTTACCGCATAGTCGCCATTAACGAACAGGGTCATGCGCTCAACATCAGGGATTAATGTTTGCTGATCTTGGAAGGGGTGGTCATAATTGGTCAACCCTTGTGGCAAGTCGCGAATATTCACGCCTGCCCAGTCGCCAATACCATCGGTTGCATAACCGGCAGTGCCTGCGCCCGGCCCAAGACCATTAATGTCGTTTTGGTCGAACAATACAGGATACCAATCTGCTGGGGTGCCGATATCGAACGGATCGTTCGGTGCCGGATTAACCAGACCATTGGCAGCCAGATCGCCATTATAGTCATATTGATAGAGCAAGGGTGATGTGCTTGGCACGTTACCAGCGCCATAATCATAGACCCAGACATGGCCCCAAAGCAGGTCACGACATTTGAAATCGCCCGTTGTAGGGTCAATAATGTCAGCACGTGTGCCGTCAGGGTTGGTCACATAGGCTTGGCCACAAGCAAAGAAGTCACGGTCGCCACGCGCCAGTTCCTGATTTTTATAATAGTCGCCGGTGACCCGGAAACGACCTTTATCATTGGAGCGGCCCCATGACGCACTACCCCGGAAGGTTTCGCCACCGCTTTGCTCAGGCTGCGAATAGAACACATCAAAGGTGCCACCATCATCTTTACGCGTGATAATGTTAACAACACCAGCCACAGCGTCAGACCCATAAACGGAGGAAGCCCCGTCTTTCAGGATTTCAATGCGTTCAACCCCGGCAATCGGAATAACGTTGAGATCGAAAGAAGAAACGCCTCCACGGGTACCAGAAGGGCCGGCGCGACGGCCATCTAGTAGAACCAGGGTACGATTGGCGCCCAGACCCCGCAGCGATACGGTCTCTGTACCCACACCACCATTTTGCACAAAGGCAGAGGAGGTGGCTGCGGTCACTTGAGGCGAACCGGAAGCAACGGTGGAAGATTGAATGAGCGAGCCAACGTCGGAGATGCCTTCAAGAACGGCGTCTTCGGTGACCAGGACATCAATTGGCGAGTCGGAACTGAAATTGTCACGTTTAATGCGCGAACCGGTAACCGTAATCACGTCACCTGTATCGGCATCTTCCGCAACCTGACCTTCAGGGACCAAATCGACTTCGTCTTCATTGTCCTGCGCATAGGCTGTTGCAACCGAAATCGCCAGAATGGCGGAGGTTTGCAAAAACCTTTTAGCTAAATTTGCTGTTCTCATAATAACCTCAATTTACTGCCCGACCCGATGTCGGAACCTGTTTCCTCGTAGATGCCCCACTTCTCAAAGCCTACTCTTCGAAGCGTTGGCAACGGACCGGCTACAACGAGCCAGATGTTCGTGGATGGACACCACGGTGATAATAGAAATTGCCTTAGCAGAGGAGAAACGGAGGCTTCTTGGACTCGATACTAACCTAAAGGCTAGCAGAATAGTTCAGTGACCCCTTGAAACCTAAATGCCCTGTAAATCACACCCACTTCAACAACCCCCCTCGGTCCTCACCAGCATGGAATTTGGCAATTACTACCGGATCCATCCGAGAATCCTCCCATCACACCCAATTTTGCCTGAGGGGTCAATCAATCATGATAGTTAACCGCTGTTGAACAAGCCATTAAGGCCTAATTGTTGCAAAATTAACACAATCCTTAAGGAGGAGGGCCTTAAGGGGGAAGGCGAGGCGGGGATGAGGTTTCTTGCAAAGGCTGTGAAGGCCCCAAAATTGTTGGGTAATCGCTGAGTAAATGGCTGAACTACTTCTCTTTTGGCCAATGTTGATGGCAGTGGGTTTTGGCATCCCGTTCATGGGCAGGGTCTATGCCTTAGCCACAATTTCACAAGCCTGCTTGTTGACAGTGAAGCGGCTGATGGGGGATGCTTCGACGAAAACTGACCGCAGAGTTTATAAACTCGTGGGGTCTGCGATGAAGAGTTTCTCGAACGTGCATGTCATGTCAGGTTTCCGAATGAGGGTTAGGCGGTGATGGAGCGAATAGCTACAGGATGCGGGTTCGCGTGTCGTGGCATAGTTTAAGGGTGGGGTTGTATCACCCCTTGTAACGAGGGTAAGGTGATTATTTATAAGTGGAGTGTAAGAAATTGTTAAAATTGAATAATCTAACATTTAGAAAAATGCTAATCGCAAGTTTTGTGGGCTGCTTCGGATGGGCTAGCGCTTTGGCTGATGTGGTGAGCGGTCCGGTCGCCATAGATGATTTGGCCCGCCTGCCAGCCGTCCAATCCTTGTCTCTTTCCCAAGAAGGGGACGTGCTGGTGGGGCTCATCGAAAATCCGAGTTCAAAGTCTAAGACCAGCCCGTCTCTCGCCTTGTGGGATCCTGACGACCTGTCCAAACCACCCCTCATTGCCAATCCTGACAAGGATGTGGAGTTCATTTTCGTCAGCGCCCTCAAGGCCGGTAAAATTTTGGTGGTGGCCCGCAAGCCTTGGACCGGGCGATTGTCTGGTTGTGGGGAGGGCAAATCCATCGGCTCCACCCGTACCTATCTGACAAAAGTCTTCATCACCGACAAAAGCTTTTCAAAGTTCAAAGAGCCCTTTACGGGGGTGAAAAATTTGCGCCGTTCGCAATCTTTAGAGACTTGCCTGCAAATTGCCTCGACGGTCTCTATCATATCAACCCTGCCTTTAGATCCAGCGCATGTGCTTATATCTCGACTCAATTCGCGCACATTGAAGTCGGAAATATTGAAATATAACCTTATCGATGGCTCCAGTGAACTGATCACAAGGGGCACGGTGCGGGGTATTATGGATATGCGCACCTTTGAGGTTTTAACCAAATCTCAGATTGACTTTAAAGATGGCGAATATGTCTTTGAGACTAAAGTCCGCAATCCCAAAACGGGCGAGTTGGAAAAACAAGAC
>JALWRV010000246.1 GCA_027080545.1 Parvularculaceae bacterium | reverse complement strand
GGGCGGTTTCATCAAATTCTCGGGTGAATATTTTGTAATTACCGCCGGGGTCAGCCGAATTATCCGGCAAATTTGTGGCTCCGGCCATTTCTTCTGCCAACATCTGATCAAGGTCTGCATCAATCGAGTCTTCATCTTCGCCGAGCAGCTCTTCTAGGCTTTCTTGTGTTTCGCCAAAGTCAGCCGTGGGATCGTCTGGTTGATCGGCACCATCTTCGGCATCAGGGTTTTGATCTTGATTATCATCGGCGTTGTCTTCGCCATCTTCGGCTTCGTCACTTTCTTCTGGCTCATCCTGCTGGTCGCTCATATCGCCAAGGGACAAGGCCTCGATCAATTTTTTTGCGGCCATGGCAAAACGTTTCTGGTCGGCCAACAGATTGTCGCTTTTAAGGGCTTTCAAGGCGTCTCCCATTTCTTCGGCCAGCTTTGCGCGCCAAGGATCGAGCAAGGGCTGCATGGCTTTCGGGGCCGGGCGATTGGTCAGTTTTTCTCGCACCAGGGCGGCAATCATATCGGCCATGGGCAGATCGGCCCGATCGCTAACAGGGGCGAAGTCCTGATGGCGAACCTGTTCTTCCAAGGCGGCTGATAGATTATCCCCAACGCCGGGTAATCTGTTTGCTCCCAGCGCTTCTACCCGCACTTTCTCCAAGGCTTGGAAGATTTCATTACCAACCGGATTTTGTGGAGCGGTGCGGGCGTGTAATCGCGGATCATGGTGGGCGATCCAAAGGGCCGCGCTATCGGCCTGACCTCTGGCAATTGCCGCATCTTGCGGGCTGAGCCCTCGGCTGGGCAGGGGCAGACGGGCGGTATTATTGCTGGCAGAGACCCGATTGGCCCCGAAAATGACTTCAACATCTTCGGTGGCGGTGAGGGCGCGGGTGGTATGGGTAAGGGCGCGCTTGAAGCGCTCCATAGGGGTTTCGCTTTCGGACATGGTTAACAGTTTAAGGCTGCGCGCGGGTGGCGCAAAGCCCTAATTCAGCCCTCAGGCGAAATCGGCAAGATTTAATGAGGGGGGCTAAAAGAAACGCAAACCAAAATAGACCGCGCTGCCAAAAACCAGCAGCGTGATCAGGACAGCCGTGGTCGACGGCTCATTTTGGGACATTCGGCGGTAGGAACTTTGTCTTTGCATGGCACTTTACTCTCTTTATTGAGATCAGTGTTGCAAAACCCATGCCGTTTTCAGCTCTGGATTGTATTGGCCGCTTCCTCAGGGCGAATCAGCCTTACCCCGATGGCGGCCCGAGCGATGGCCTTGCCGCTATGGTCTTGATAGGCGGTAGCTTCGAAAAACCCCATGCGACGGCCGAATTTGGCGGCGACGAGGCTGGCATTGAGATCTTCGGCCTTGGCCGGGGCAAGATAGGAGATATGCACCGAAACAACATGGGCCTTGGTGCCCTGAGGGGCGCGGGCGAAAGTCTCAAGCAGGGCCGCATTTTCCAAAAAGGCCGAAATAACCCCTCCATGCAAGGCCCGCAAAACCGGGTTGCCAATATGCTCTTCACAAAAGCGGGTATGGTAGAGGCGGGTGCCGTCTTTTTCACTCACCCGCATGCCCAACCATTGCATCATCGAAGCTGCTGCAATGCGTGATTCCAGCGTTGTTATTGTTTCTGTGGGGAGGGACAAATTTTCCATATCCTTATAGTCTCGTTACTATTGACGGATTAAAATTATTCAACATGAAGGTGCCGGCAGCGGCGGTGATCAATCGATCGCCCTCAATCGCAACGGCACTGCCACTGCAAAAAGCGACTTCGTCGCGAATGCCGACACATTTGGCGGCACAGCGCAGCTCTTCGCCGGGTAGGGCGAGTGCATGATGGTCTGTTTTAAGATTGATAGTTGCCATAGGGGTCAATTTACCCAATCGGGCATTGACGGAATAAGCGAGAATGGTGTCGAGCACGATGGTAAAAATACCGCCTTGCAAGTGAGTCTTTCCCTCAATATCCGGTGCCTCACAAAATTTTTCCGATAAGGTCAGGCTAAATTCGACTTCGCCAACATTAAGACGCGTCAATTGCAACCCGATCTGGCTGAACAGCTTGTGTTCATTTTCGATAAATTTTCTGGTGGAGTTGAGGGCGTTGAGAAAATCTTCCGAGATACCCTTACCAATTTCAAGTGCCATTTACCCTTCGTCCCGCTTTTGCAGTTTTTCTTCTTCATATTGGATACCCCAACCGATGAGTTGGCGCCATAATGACTCGACCAGCGCCTCAGGCATCTGGGCGGCCTTGGCCCGGGCTTTGACTCGATCAACCACTTGTTGGATGCGCCATGGCACCCGCGCTTCGCTAGGGTCCTGTTTTAATTGCCACGCCCGATCCACATAGCGCCATCGCTCGATCAATAGATCGACCAAGGCATCATCAAGCCGATCTATTTCGGCGCGCACCTCATCCATTTGCTGGCATTGTGCCGGGTCTTTTTTACCCATTATCTTGTTCCCTTTCATGGCCGACATTTTTGGTAATGATCTCGGCGCCTTCTTCGATGATTTTATGAACCGGACATTTATTGGCGATTTCCATCATGCGCTGATGTTGGGCATCATCAAGTTCGCCTTCAAGGGTCAGCAGGCGGGTAAAGCGCACCCCAGCCCCTTCGACCCGTTGTTGTTTGACCCGCACCTCGATGCCCTCAACTGGCCATTGTTTGCGGTCTGCATACATGCGCAGGGTGATGGAAGTGCAAGCCCCCAAGGCGGCGGATAAAAGTTCGGTCGGGGTGGGGCCGGTATCCATGCCTTTGTGGGATTGCGGCTCATCCACGGTTAGAGAATGGTTTCTGACCAATATATGATTTTGATAATTTCCCAAACGCGTTTCGCGCACCAAGACCTGCCCCACACCGGGCGCTTCCATGGTTGCCGATTGTTGCGGTAGATAGCGCGATGCCCAAGCCGCGATTACATTAGCGGCGTAGCGAGCCTGTTCCGGTTGACGCAATAAATGATCCGCCCCATCGAGGGCGATGAAGCTTTTGGGATGTCGGGCATGGGTAAACAGTGCCGAAGCGTGATCAATGCCGACCACCTCATCAAGGGGGGCGTGAAGGATGAGGAAGGGCAGGCCAAGATTTTCGACACAAGGCAATATTTCGCTCTTGCGCAAATCATCAAGAAAATCATGCCGCACATTATAGGGGGCGCCGGCAATATTGATGTGGGCCATGCCATCATCTTTGGGCGTGAAGCGGTCTTGTAACAGGTCTGCCAAATGGCTGGTTCGAGATGGTGCCCCGATGGTTGCCACCGCCTTGGCAGAGGGGATGTCTTTGGCCGCACATAATACCGCCGCGCCGCCCAGAGAGTGACCGATTAACAAGGAGGGGGCCTGATTGTGGGCGCTCATATAGGCGGCCACTTGCACCAATTCGCGTACATTTTCGCTGAAATTTTCCAGATATTCGCCGGATTTGCCGGTACCGGTAAAGTCGAAACGCAGCACGGCAATCGAGCGCTCCGTTAGGGCCATGGCCAGCTCGCGGGCCGCAATATTGTCCTTGGAGCAGGTAAAACAATGGGCATAAAGCGCATAGGCCGCCGGTATGCCGGTTGGCAGGTCAAGGCGGGCGGCGATGGGGGGGCCATCGGTTCCGCGGGGAATTTCAATTGCTATGGGATGAGACGCCATGGCTTGTCCTTTGAAAAATCAGAAGGTTAACCCTCTATCCTATGGGTGATAGACCGTTTGGTGGCCTAGTAAAAGTATGCTTGACAGCCTCTATCGCAGGGGTTGAAGCGGTTCGTGGGACACCCTATACTCATCGTAGGGAGTCCATGGGATGTTGAAAGAATTTGGCATTTTGTCAAAGCTAATGATTGTCGGCGCCGGGTTGTTTCTCGGGGGACTGGCAAGCTTGGCCTTGGTGCCGGAAGGGGCGGTCTACGGTCTGCTCAATGATCCGCAACAATTTGTCGGTACGGTGCTGGCGCATTTGTCGTTGCTTGGCGGCATGGTCGGCGACTGGTTGCGCTCCGTCGTCTAATCCCACCCTTTCTACCCCCCTCTTGAAGGGTGCTTGCGGGCGGTTTTTCCAGTTACATAATTATGTGCGAGGGGCGTTTTGCGCGCTTTGTGATTTGGCCGTTTCATAGGCCTCGCTCGATTCAAGCCATTGTTCTTCAGCGGTTGCCAGATCAGCTAATAATTGAGCTCGTTGTTTGGAAAGTTTGGTTGCCTCATCAAGGCGTTGTTCAAATAGGCCCGGTTCGGCCAAAGCAGCGTCGACCCGGTCGATCTGTTGTTGTAGGTTTTGCATTTCTTGCTCGAAGGTGGCGATTTTTTTGCGCAAGGGGCTAAGGCGGGCGCGGGCATCCGCCTTTTGTTTGCGCAGGGCTTGCCGGTTTTGCGGATGATCTTTTTTATTGCCTGCCACCCCAGTGCGCTTTTGGGTTTTTGCCGCATCAAGAATGAATTTGCGATAATCTTCCAGTGATCCTTGATAGGGGCTGACATCTCCACCATCCACCAGCCAGAGGCGATCGCACACCGCTGATGCTAGCCATGTATCATGGGTGATCAACATTACGGCCCCTTGATAATCGTTCAGCGCTTGGGTCAATGCCTCGCGGCTATCCATATCGAGATGGTTGGTAGGCTCGTCCAAAATCATCAGATGGGGGCCATCAAAACTGATTAACCCGAACAAGGCCCTTGCCTTTTCGCCACCGGAAAGTTTGGCGATTTTGATATCGGCTTTTTGGGGGCCAAACCCCATCTGGGCGGCGCGTGAGCGTATTTCTGCCTCTGTGCCTTCCGGCATCAAAGGGCGAATATGATCAAGAATGGTTTTGTCCGGTTTTAATTCGTCAAGCTGATGCTGGGCAAAATAGGCAATCCGTAGTTTTTTTGATTTATAGATTTTCCCCGCCAAGGGCGACAGCCGCCCGGCAATGGCTTTGACCAAGGTGGATTTTCCTTGCCCATTGGCCCCCAAAATAGCGATCCGGTCATCTTGATCGATGCGCAGGGTCAAATCACGCAATATGATTTTGTCCCCATAGCCGAGATTGGCCTGTTCTAGCCGCACAATTGGCGGGGCCATGGGGGGCTTGTGGTCCGGAAAATGAAAGGGTTGTGTGCGTTCCTCGACGGGAATGGCTATTTCTTTCATTCGTTCCAGCATTTTTATGCGCGATTGGGCCTGTGTGGCCTTGGAGGCTTTGGCACGAAACCGCTCAACAAATTTTTCCATATGGCGGCGGGCGGCTTCTTGTTTTGCAGCCCCG
>JALWRV010000245.1 GCA_027080545.1 Parvularculaceae bacterium | reverse complement strand
GGCAATTTCTTTCATTCGTTCCAGCATTTTTATGCGCGATTGGGCCTGTGTGGCCTTGGAGGCTTTGGCACGAAACCGCTCAACAAATTTTTCCATATGGCGGCGGGCGGCTTCTTGTTTTGCAGCCCCGGCCATGGCTTGGGCGCGGGCCTCGGCGCGGCGCTTTTCATAGGTATCATAATTGCCTGTATGAAGGGTCAGCTTGCCATTTTCCAAGGCCAGAATATGGGTCATGGCAGTATTGAGTAGGGATCGGTCGTGGGAGATGATCAAGGCGGTGTGGGCAAAGCGCCGCAGATAGGATTCAAGCCACACCGCCCCTTCAAGGTCGAGATAGTTTGTGGGCTCATCCAGCAATAATAAATCAGGATCGGAAAACAACACCGCGGCCAGCGCCACGCGCATACGCCAACCCCCAGAAAAATCGGCACAGGGGCGTTGTTGGTCAATGTGTGAAAAACCAAGGCCAGCCAAAATGGTGGCGGCCCGGGCTTCGGCGGAATGGGCGTCAATATCCGCGAGTCTTGTGTGAATTTCCGCGACGCGTTCTGGCGTGTTGTCGCCTTCTGCTTCAGCCATCAGCCGGGTGCGCTCTTCATCAGCCTCTAGCACCGTCTCCAATAGGCTGGCTGAACTGCTGGGGGCCTCTTGGGCGACAAAGCCGATCCGGCGATTTTTGCGCAGATTGATGGAACCGCTTTCGGGGGATATTTCTTCACGCAATAGTCGAAACAGGGTGGATTTGCCGGTTCCGTTCTTGCCCGTAAAGCCGACCTTCCACCCAGCCGAAATGGCGGCGGTTGCCTGATCAAACAGGAGGCGCCCTTCAATACGGTAGGTAAGGTCGTTAATATGGAGCATGGAGGAAGGGTCTTAAGGGGCCTCAGCCTCGAAGGGAAGGGGGCAAAAGGCGCGAAAAGCACTCAAATTGATTCAATTCTTCCCGTTTCGCTTGTCTGGCTGTGATAGCATTGCTATAGGCCCTGACCAACAATCACCGCTTTAAAAATAAGGATGTATCATGGCCATTGAGCGCACTTTTTCAATTATCAAACCCGATGCCACCAAACGCAATATCACCGGCAAGGTGATCACCAAGCTGGAAGAAGGTGGGCTACGGGTGGTTGCGTCCAAACGCATTCACATGACCCGTGAACAGGCGGAAGGCTTTTATGCGGTGCATAAGGATCGCCCCTTTTTCGGTGAGCTGGTTGATTTTATGATGTCTGGCCCGGTGGTGGTGCAGGTATTGGAAGGGGAAAATGCCGTCGCCCGCAATCGTGAAATTATGGGGGCCACCAATCCGGCGGAAGCCGAAGCAGGCACCATTCGGGCTGAATATGCGGAAAGCATCGGGGAAAATTCCGTACACGGTTCTGATGCGCCGGAAACCGCCCGTGAAGAAATCGCCTTTTTCTTCACCGAAGAAGAAATTGTTGGCTAAGCCTACAGCTTAAAGGGGAAAGGGCGTTGCTTGCTTCGCCTTTTCCCGCTTCATTTTTTAGCCATCTTTTCCTTGAAATGGCCCCATCTGCCACAAAATTTCCCTTGTGCCATCCTGATTGAGCCATGGTGCCGGGCGAGCCTTGTCCCATGAGGCGGTCATGCAACCGCATCGCAAGACAGGAGAGATGGGATGAAACGGGTTTTAGCCATAAGTGCCAGCGCTTTGATGATCGGGGCCAGTGCAGCAGGGTTTGCAACCCAGATAGAGCCGGGGGAAGCCTTTGGGGCGGCGGCGGCAAAATTGCCCTTGAGCGAATTGCGGTTGGACGCAGAAAAAAGATTTGCGGATGTGGATGTCAATCGCGATGGGTTTATTTCGCGTGATGAATTTGCCGCGCAGGCGGTGGTTACCGCTTCGCTGGCCCGGTTCAATGGGGCGGTGGTCGTTGAAGGATTATACACGAGCTATATCAGCCTGCCGGCGGGTATGGGGGGGCCAATCAATGCCGGTGAGCGCACACGCATTGATGCGGTGGCTCGGGCAGATTTTCCACATATTGCGGGGGATGATGGGCAGATCGATCGTGGCGAATGGGTTCGCCATAAATTGACGCAATTTGCCGCCATTGATTTCAATCATGATGGGGCCTTAAGCCATGATGAGCTGACGGTCTTTGCCATGAGCATGGCGCGTTTTTCTTTGAATGCGGTTTAGGAAAATGTATCCATAGCGAGGCGGTGGGTTGATCTCCTCCATCCCCGCCGCTTCGCTCACGGCGCTTTACGGGTTGCCTCATAAAGAGCAATGGCGGTGGCATTGGAAACGTTGAGACTTTCCATATCTGCTTGAATGGGAATGTGGGCCAGCATCAAGCAGGTTTTGCGCACCAATTGGCGAAGCCCCGCCCCTTCGGCCCCCATTACCAGTGCCAAAGGCTGGTCTCGGGGTATGTCGGGCAGTTTGCTTTCTCCTTCGCCAGCCAGCCCGACCGTGCGAAAGCCCATCTCGTTTAAGGCCTCAAGCGCGCGGGCAATATTGACCACACTTATGGCGGGCACCGCTTCGATGGCCCCAGCGGCGGCCTTGGCCAAGGCGCCTGCCAGCGGCGGGGTGCGGCGTTCTTGAAAAATTACCGCTTGCGCCCCGAACGCCGCTGTGGTGCGAAAGATGGCCCCGATATTTTGCGGGTCTGTTATTTGGTCGAGCACCACCAGCGGGGCCGGATTATCGGGGTGGCAATGATCGCGTAATCGCGCGCGGGGTAGAGGATCGGTATAAAGGGCTAGGCCTTGATGGACCGCTCCGGCGGGCAACAAGCGATCAATGGCGGCGGGCTTCAGATCTTCAATATCAAAAAGGCTATAGGCCTTTTCACCCACTTGGTCGCGCAGCCAGTCTTGGGCGTTTTTGGTCGCTGCGAGGCGACGAATTTTACGGGCCGGGTTTTGCACCGCCCGGGCCACCGCGTGACGGCCATAAAGCCATAAGCGGTCCGGTTGATTTTTGGTGGGGCTGGATTTTTTGTGTGGTTGGTATGGGCCACGGGTGGAGCGGTTTGGTCGGGACATGAAAAGCCACCATCAGGGTTAAAACCCTCCCTTACACCAGCCATGGGGGGCAAACCAAGAAAGAAAGCGGTTTGGTCGCGCCGGCAATAGACCGGATCAAGAGCCAAATAGAGGCTTGCGTCAGGACCGATGGCTGCTTATAAACCGCCATTCCCGTGGCTTGCCGAGTGTAAAACCTAGCACGCCTACCCGGACGGAGGGGTGGGAGAGTGGTTAAATCCACCAGACTGTAAATCTGGCCGCTTAGCGTACGCTGGTTCGAATCCAGCCCCCTCCACCACTTCATTTGCTAAAATCAATCCACCGGATTGATTTTAGCAAATGAAGGCCTCGGTAGTGGCAAAAGCTTCACGGTGTTTGTCCACGCTTTGTGTGGGCCTCTCCGGTGGGGCGCTCATTGAGCGGGTATAGCACAATGGTAGTGCAGCAGCCTTCCAAGCTGAATATGCGGGTTCGATTCCCGCTACCCGCTCCAGCTTTTTTGTTGCCTCACGGCGTGTGTGCGGCTCCGGCGGGGCGGCGAATGGTCGCCGGGGCTCAGTCGCCCATTGGTGCTGGTTTTAGCAACGGTGCTGGTATCATCAGGGCGTAAAATTTCTTCTCCTCACGGCGTGTGTGCGGCGTTCATCCTGAAGAACCGCGTAGTAGCGTCTCGAAAGATGATGGTTAACGCCAACAGCCCATCTAAAAAAACGCCCCCAACATCTTAAAAAATATGCCATAATCCCTCCGAAGGGGACTGAATGGATGAACGGGGCAATGGCTAAGCTGGATCAATGTTTGAACATGGACGATATGCGCGCGCTGGCAAAGCGTCGCGCCCATAAGATGGTGTTCGACTATATTGATGGTGGGGCGGATGATGAATGGACCCTCAAGCAGAATAGCCGTGCTTTTGAAAACTATTCATTGCACTACAAGGTGCTGGCGGGGGTTGGTCAACCAGATCTGACGCTTTCTTTGCCGGGGGCGCAGGCAAATGTACCGTTCATTCTTGCGCCCAGCGCGGGTAATCGTTTGTTTCATAAGGCAGGTGAGCGCGCGGTGGCTAAAGCCGCGCAAAAAATCGGTGCCATCTATTGCCTCTCGACCCTGTCGTCTTTTTCTATTGAAGCCATCGGACAGCAAATAGCCACCCCCAAATGGTTTCAGCTTTATGTGTGGAAAGATCGGGGGCTGGTGCGCGATATGATTGCCCGGGCCAAGGCTGCCGGGTTCAGCGCGCTTATTCTAACGGCTGACCTGCCGACCCATGGTAATCGCGAGCGTGATCCGAAAAATGGCTTCACCATTCCCCCGAGCATGGGGGTAAGGCAAATTCTTGAGGCCCTGAAGCGCCCTGCATGGACGTGGGATTATCTAACCAGCGAGCCGGTGCGGTTTGCCAATCTCATGGACAAAGGACCGGCCCAGAGCCTTGCGCAATTTGTCCATGATCAGCTTGATCAATCTTTCACATGGGACGATGCAGAATTTATTTTAAGCGAGTGGAATGGGCCATCCTATGTGAAAGGGCTGGTGCGCGCCGATGATGGTGTGAAAGCCATCAAGAGCGGTTTTGAGGGTATTTTCATTTCCAACCATGGGGGCCGCCAACTTGATGGGGCACCGGCCCCCATTGGTCTCGTTGAAACCATGCGCGATAGGCTTGGCGATGATATTACGCTCATTGTTGATGGGGGTATTCGACGCGCCACCGATATGCTGAAAGCCAAAGCGCTGGGGGCGGATGCCGTTTCTTTCGCGCGGCCCTATCTTTATGGTCTAGCGGCGGCTGGAGAGGCGGGGGTTAGCCGCGCCCTAGAGCTTTTTTATAGTGCTTTATTGCGTGATATGGTTTTGCTGGGGGCCTCATCATGGCAGGGGATTGATGGGCGCTTTGTTGGCAAGAAAAAAACTTAAGGCCGTTCATAAAGCGGCACACGCGTGACAAAGCCCGTATCTTTTAATTCCTCATTGGCAAACATTACCGCCTGATCATTATAGTGGGGGGTGGTTTCATCTTGCACATTGGTCCCGAAAGGTTGGGCGGTTTTGGATTCTACAACCTTGCCGTCTGCGTCCCATGTGACGAACATGATGAAGCTATCGCCAAAATTAGCACGCCATTTGCCGTCCGTGTCCTTCTCCCACAAGATGGCGCGCAGCACATCAGTACCACCTGTTACAGGCACATCAATATTACCTCGGCGCAGGCGTAGCATTTCGCCTAAGGGCACATCGAGCCGTCCGAATTGCGTTCGTAACTGGTCTGCGCAATCAAGCAAAAGAGGGCGATAGTCTGGCGGTGGGATCACTTGATAGCCGGGCAGGCGCAAACTTTGGGCAAGGCACCCGGCCAGAGCATCGGCTTTTCCGGCACCATCTTGGGTAAAATCCCACTGGCGCAACAGGGCGACCGGCTCGGCCAGATCCCCCTCCATGGGCAGGGCCATGGCGCCCATGATGAGGCGGGTTATTACCGCCTGTTTATCATAGGTCTTATCATATTTAATCTCGCGCAGGCGCTCTGGGCTGGTGGCGTTATCAGTGGCGAAGAGATCAAGAGCGCGCAAAATGCGATTGGTGGTATAAGGCTCGATGCCGATTATATCGGTATAATCTTGCGGCTTTAGATTATCATCCTCATCGGTGGCGAGAAAAGGCGTGTTGTTGGCGTTGATAATATAGCCGGCTGCGGGGTTCAGTAATAGCGGAACCCGCTCCGAGGGTATCAGATCATGCCATAGCGCTTTTGGATCATCGCCGGGCAATATTTCCCACCAATCATAGGCGGGGTCGCGCATGGGCAGGGCGGCGTTGTACAAGAGAGCAATATTGCCGACATTGTCCGCATAGATAAAATTGGTTGCGGGGATTGCCTGCATCGCCATGACATCGCGCCATTCACGCCAATTTCTGGTCTGGGTGAGCTTTAAATATTGCTCAACTTGACGCACGCTATCCATATTGGGATAGCGCACCGCAAAACCTCCTTGCTTATTGAGGATGACGGGGCCGTGTACGGAGCGATAAAGAATCTTACGCACAGGCAAGGTAAATGGTCCCCAGCGCACCCTTAGCCAGATGGCTTGTTTTTCCAACGCTATCCACTCATCACCGAATTTATATTTCTTTTTATCGCGGCTGAGAATTAGCCGATAGACATCTTTAAGATCCGGCCGATTGACGGTATTGGTCCAGCCGAGAAAATCATTATGGCCCATGAGCGGGAAGGGGGCGCCGGGGAAGTTCGCGCCATAAAAACGCCAACCCTCACCACTTTCCACCCGCAATTCATACCATGCTACCGGCCCTTCCCACGGCTGATGGGAATTGGAAACCAGCCTTGTCATGCCGTCGGTTGAGCGCGAAGGGGCAATGGCAAAGGCGTTGGAGCCGCCTTTCAAGGGCAGGGGGGTGCCGGCTGGGGTCTCGTTTTTCACCAGAGATCCGATAACATCATCAAGACCGAAAAATAGTGGAGAGGTTAAAACAAACCCAGCAGCGACATCTTCACCGCTGACGGGAAAAACATCTTTACGAATAACGCGCTCGGGGTTTTGTTTGGCAAAAGCGTTCAGCCCATCGGCAAAGGCTTCGATATAGGCGCGGGTTTTCGGGCTTAGCTGGTCGCTATAGCGGGCATGGGCTACTTCGCGGGTCCGCAGGAGGTAGGATAGATAATCCACCTGCGCACCTTTGCGCCCGCTGACAGCGCCCGCCTTGCGCTTCACCCCGATAAGGATTTGCTGCAAGGTTTCAAAATCATCTTCCGCTTGGGCAATGGCAATCCCATAGGCCACGGCCTCATCGGTTTCGCCAATGATCAATGGCACCCCATAGGAATCGCGCTCAATAGTGTAATCATCACGAGTGACTATTTTATAATCGCGCCAATGGTCGCGATCCCATAAAATCAGCAGCAACACGGCGATAAAGATAACAGATAAAATCGTGAGGCCGATTTTCTTGGTCATATTGCGCATCGGTTCGGCCTTTTGTGTTTAATGTTCAAACTGTTCGCGAATGATCCGCTCTTCCAAGGAATGGTCGGGGTCATAGAGCATGGTGACGCTATGCTGGTTATAGAGATGGGCCTCGACCTTGACGATGTCCCGCACTTCCACATTGTCAGCCACGGCAGCGACGGGGCGCCTATCGGGATCCAACACTTTGAAGGTTACTTTTGATTCTTCCGGTAACAAAGCTCCTTTCCAGCGACGGGGGCGAAAGGCGCTGATAGGGGTCAGGGCCAGCATTTTTGTACCAATAGGCAAAATAGTTCCGTGTGCAGAAAGGTTATAAGCGGTGGAGCCAATGGGGGTGGCCAATAATACCCCATCGCAAATCAACATTTCCATACGGCGGCGGCCATTGACGGAAATTTCAATGCGCGCGGTTTGGCGAGTCTGGCGCAACAGTGAGATTTCATTAAAGGCGATCGCCTGAAGCGGTTTGCCGCTTTTGGGGTAGGCGATCATTTCCAGAGGAGCAATCACCGCCGCCTCGGCGGCTGCGATACGTTGGGGCAGATTGTCAATTTCCATCTTGTTCATCAAAAACCCAACTGTGCCACGGTCCAGCCCATAAACCGGCAGGCCGGTTTCCAAATGATCTTTCAACGTATCCAGCATCATGCCATCGCCGCCAATGGGGACAATAACATCGGCCTCCGCCACGGGGTGGTTGCCATAGCGTTTGACAAATTGTTTCATGGTTTCTTGGGCTTCGGGCTTGGCACTGGCGATGAAAGCCATTTTCAGCCCCTTGGCTTTAAGACCATTGCTCCGGTCTTGGCCTGATTGTGGTGCATCAAGACCAGCCTCGACATGCAGCCGCGCCGCCTCAAGGTCGGGTGCGTCCGCTGCCGCTTTTTTCTTGCGTGATTTTCTCCCAAACATGCGAATGATTCTAACCAATGAAACTGTTTTTGCCTATGGGGTTTTGGGGCAATTTGGCCTTATAATGAGAAAAACATGGTTAATGGAGGACAAAATGGCTGATGATGGAAAAATGATGGCTCTGCCGGAAGGGGTGGTCACCGGATTTGATATTCCTGACCCCACAAAAATTCCGAGCCTAAAGGGCAAAGTTTCGGATGCAGAATGGGCGATGCGGTGTAATCTTGCGGCCACCTATCGGTTGGTGGCGCTTTATGGCTGGTCCGATCTGGTGTTCACCCATATTTCCCTGCGTCTGCCAGACGAAGAGGGATCCCCGCGCTTTTTGCTGAACCCTTATGGGGTTTTCTTTGATGAGATGACTGCGTCTAGCCTGATTGTTGTGGATGTGGATGGTAATGTCATCGGGGATACCCCTTATTTTGCTAATCCTGCAGGGTTTACGATCCATTCGGCTGTTCACATGGTGCGCCATGATGCCCGCTGCGTGTTGCATGTGCATACGCCCTATGGGGTTGCTGTTTCGGCCCAGAAAGAGGGTCTGCGTCGGTTGACCCAGTTCGCCATGACCGTGCATGGGGATCTGGCCTACCATGATTATGAGGGCATTGCGCTGGATCTGAGCGAGCGCGAGCGCCTGCAACAGGATTTGGGAGAGCATAATATGATGATGCTGCGCAATCATGGCACCCTTAGCCTCGGGACGAATTGCGCGATTGCTTTTTTACGCATGTATTTTCTTGAGCAGGCGTGCAAAACCCAGATTTTAGCGCAAGCGGCAGGCAATGCGGCGTTGATCGAAGAAAGCAAAGAGATGGCCGATAAGGTGCTGGAGCAGGGGCGCGCGGCGTTCACTCAAGGCATGGGGGACAATCTCGCTTGGCCGGGACTAATCCGGCGGCTTGAGCGGCTCAATCCCGGCCATGATTATTAGCGCTTCTTTCAGGCCTTTTCATAAAGTCCGCAAACGGCACCTGCAGGGTCTTGGATAATGCAGAACCGATCATCCCCAAAGGAGCGAACGGCCCCGATGAGCTGGCCTCCTAAAGCCGTTACTTTTTTGCGTGATTGGTCGAGATCGGCCACGCAAAAATAATTGATCCATTGCGCTGGCATGTGGGCATTGTCCCCGCGTGCGTGGCAAATGCCTGCGATTATGGGCCCTTGTTTTTGCACTTCTTCAGCATCGGGTGCTGGGGCTCGGGAGCGCATCACATAATCATCATAAGCGCCCATGGACAGGGCTTCCGAGCGCCAACCAATGACGTCCGCATAAAATTGGCGTACCGTGTTGGCGTCGTCGACGGTTAAATCCGTCCACACAATATGGCCGATGGGAGAGGTCATAAAGGCTCCTATTTCAAGGTTTTCAAATAGGCGATGATGTCACGTCGATTGGCAGGGTCTTTCTCGCCGCCAAAAGACATGCGCGTGCCCGGTACAAGCGCGCCCGGACGTTCCAGAAATTTATCGAGATTATCATCATCCCATACCAGATCCGCTCGGCGCATGGCCCCGGAATAGGCAAAATTTTCATTGCTGGCTGCAGGCTGGCCGTAAACCCCCCAGAGGTTTGGCCCCACCCGATTGCCAGCCCCGGGGCTGCGTTCATGGCAAATGGCACATTCGCGGAATAAATATTGCCCATAAGCGGCATCAGCGGGGGCGGCGAGGCGCTCTTCGGTGGAGGGCAGGGGCGCGACCGCCTCCCCCTTGGAGCAAGCAGCCATAAGGATGGCGAGCAGGAAGGGAAAAATTAGAGATTTTGCTTTCATACCCCCTCTTTACGCGGCCCCACCGAAGCAAGCAAGCCACCCGAGCAGGCCTTGACCAGCGCCAGAATTCCTCTATCAAGCCTTGGCGATGCCCCTATAGCTCAGCTGGTAGAGCAACTGATTTGTAATCAGTAGGTCCGCGGTTCGAGTCCGTGTGGGGGCACCACTTCAAATTCGGTTTGGCGGAGCTAAAATTTTCTGTCCGGTGGACAAAAAATAGGATTTGAAGGCCATGGTAGTGGCAAACAAAGACTCCTTGGCGGTTGGTCATAGGCCAAAAAATCAATCCGGTGGATTGATTTTAGCGAATGAAGGTGAGAGCTAACAATTGATCCTGTGAATCAATTGTTAGATCGAACGCAGTGGCTTATTAACCCTTGGGCTGTACCGCATCGCGTTATGCAGTGAAATATTTTTCAATATTGCGCCGCGCCCCACCACCCTTCGACAAGCTCAGGGTGAGGGGCACAGTGTGCTGTGGTTATGAAATGGCGCGTTTGATGAGGATCGAACTTACGCCGGACGGGACATCCGGTCAGTAAAAACCACAGGTTCGTCTTTCTCCTCTAGATGGGTTTGCAGCAGGCCAACTTTCTCCGCTGGCGCTGGCGATTTTGATCAGGATTCGAACCGCGCCGGATGGGACATCCGGCCAGTAAAAGCCACAGGTTCGTCTTTCTCCTCTAGATGGGTTTGCAGCAGGCCAACTTTCTCCGCTGGCGCTGGCGACCCCGACAGGATTCGAACCTGTGGCCTCCAGATTAGGAATCTGATGCTCTATCCTACTGAGCTACGGGGCCGCTGAAGGGTGTTAGTAGCATGATTTTGCGCCCCTGAAAGGCTTGCGCCCCTGCTTTTCCACGGCTTTTTGGGGGCTGTGCCCCGATTTGGGTGCAAAAATACCCTTATGTGACCATGGAAAAATCATGTTAACATCACGGTTCGGTTCCGGGATATGAATCGCCCCATTCTCGAAGGGGGCTGTCTTGGAGGCACGGGGCTGAAAAAGGGGTTTCGCCAAAGGGGCGGGGCGTAGGGTAATTGAGAGAGACTTCCTAAAGGAGCATTATACATGGCACGTTCAGGCATTGCCGTTGCAACGGGACTAATTATCGCCGCTTTCGCTGCGGGTTTGTTGATTGGCCGAAGTGCCAATATGGCCCCCATGGCTCCGGGCGAGGGGGTCTCTGGTGCCATGGCCACGGTTGATGGGGCCGGGTCTAGTGCGGAGCGATATGGTTTTGAAAAGGTGCGTCCGGAAAATGCCAAACGCCCGCAACCGGAACAGCCGGAAGGGTTTGAATTTTCCTCCTTGCGCCTAGACCTGTCTGGAGATGTGCCCCAAGCGTGTTTTGATTTTACCGAACCGCTTGATGAAACGGGTCGCACCAATTATGCGGACTATGTCAGTTTCACCCCCGCGATCAAAGAAGTGGCGACGGTCTCTGACAAATCTCTCTGCTTTTCAGGTTTTGATTATAACAAAGACTATCAAGCTAATTTGCGGGAAGGCCTACCGGCCAAAAATGGTGATAATCTGGGGGCGGACGAAGAGGTCATTATCTCGTTTGGGGACCGACCAGCCTATGCGGGTTTTGTCGGCGACGGGGTTATTTTGCCGCGGATGGAAGCCGATGGTGTTGGCATTGAGACCGTCAATGTTGATCGCTTGCACCTAACAGTGCGTCGGGTCGGCGACCGGATTATCAATCTAAAATCCGTCAATGCCGGTGAAAATGTCATGGAAGATGGTTATGGCTATCTCTATAGCGGAGAGTCTGGCGAAGATGTCGGGGTGATTGTCTGGGAGGGGGATATCGACATTAGCGGTGACCCGAACCAGCCGGTGACAACGGTGTTTCCGCTCGGGGCAGCACTCGGGGCGTTGCGCGAAAAAGATCCGACCCATCCGGGGTTAAGGGCCGGGGCTTATTTCCTGACTATTGAGGATGCGTCTGACGGGGCGCCAAAATATCGTGAAGCCAAAGCCTGGCGCTGGATAATTTTTACGGACATGGCGTTAACCACCTATTCCGGTGCCGATGGCATTGATGTGGTGGTGCGCTCTCTAGAAACCGCCAAGCCGATGAGTGATGTGCGGTTGGAATTGATCGCGGAAAATAATGATGTGTTGATGCGCGGTAAAAGCGATGGCGATGGGCTGGTGCGTTTTCGCGGGCCCATGACCCAAGGGGACGGACCGTTGCGCCCCAGCATGATCGCGGCCTATGGGCCACGGGGCAATGATTATGCCCTGATTGATTTGCAGCGTTCGGCACTGGACCTGTCGGCGCAGGATGTCTCTGGTCGCTATCAAAAGGGAGTGGTGGACAGCTTTATCTGGTTTGATCGCGGGATCTATCGTCCCGGTGAAGTGGTGCATGTGAGCGCGATGCTGCGCAATAGTACCGCAGATGCGATTGTCGATCGCGGGGCAACGCTTACCTTCTTGCGCCCCAACCGTACCGAGGCGGCCGTGATACGCATTGATGAGATGCGTGTGGGTGGTTTTTCCCATGCCTTTACCATCCCGGCCTCTGCGCCGCGTGGTCTGTGGCGCGTTAAAATGCAGGTGGATGGGGTCGAGCAACCCTTTTATGACAGTTTTTCGGTTGAGGATTTTGTTCCCCAACGTATTGCCGTTGAGCTGGAAAGCGATGAAGAAACGCCTTTATTGGCCGGACAAGAACGGGATATCGAAATTGATGTGCGCTATCTTTATGGCGCCCCCGCCAGTGGCCTGAATGTGGAGGCTGAAGCGCGATTGCGGGTTGATCCGGCCCCCTTTGAAAAATATCCCGGTTTCCGGTTCGGCCTTGTTGAAAAAACCTTCGAGCAGCAATTTATCAATCTTGGCGAAACCCAGACTGACGGGGAGGGCAAGGCCAGCCTTAAGCTTGGTGTTGATAATCGTATTGAGACCACAGGGCGGCCATTGCGCGCTGATCTGGTGGTTGGGGTGGCCGAGCCCGGTGGGCGCTATGTGCGCGAAAGTGCGCGCATTCCAGTACGCCTCGATGAATATTATATTGGTATCAAACGTGATGAAGATAGCCGCGGCAAGAACAAACCCACCAGCTTCGAGATCGTTCTCCTGAACGCCGATGGTAAACCGGTTGAGGGTCGTGCGCTGAACTGGCGTTTGGTTGAAGAAGATTATCGTTATGAATGGTATCGTTCTGGGGATGAATGGCGTTGGCGCCGTGACTATCGCGATATTCCAATTGCTACCGGAAAGATCACGTCACGGCGTTCGGGACCGGTAAAACTTTCCCGCGCGCTTGATGCCGGTTCCTATCGTATTGAGATAGCGGATGCGCAAGATGGTGTGAAAAGCTCCCATCGTTTCTGGGTTGGTTGGCGTTCTTATGGGGCTGCGAATAACGCCCCGGATCAGGCAACTTTAACAGGTCCCTCCAAACCGGTGGCGCCAGGGGCACAGGTGAAAATTGCCCTTGATGCTCCCTATGCGGGCGAAGCTTTGATTGCGGTGGCCACGGACCGGGTGCAATGGGTCGAGCGCTACCGTCTTGATGGCCGCACCCGGGAGATTGTTATTCCTACCAAAGCGGCATGGGGCTCTGGATTTTACGTATTGGCCACGGTGATTACGCCGCGTGATGTGGTCGAACAGCCTGTGCCGCGTCGGGCTATGGGGGTCATCTATGTTCCCTTCGATATGAGTCAGAGAACTCTTAGCCTGTCGCTGGATTTACCGGAGCTTACCCGACCGCGACAAAAAATCACCGTGCCAGTGAAGGTTGATGGGGCGCAAGCGGGCGCACCGGTGATGATGACCATTGCAGCGGTGGATGAGGGCATTTTACGTCTGACCAAATTCAAATCGCCGAATCCGCTTGATTGGTATTTTGGGCGCAAAGCCCTTGGGGTTGCGTTGCATGATGATTATGGCCGCCTCCTCAACCCCAATCTTGGGGCACCGATTAAATTTGGCGGTGACAGTTTGGGAGGAGAAGGCTTGAGCGTGGTGCCAACCAAATCAGTGGCGTTATTTACCGGTCTTGTGGCACTTGATAGCGAGGGCAAGGCGATGGTGCCGATTGATGTGCCTGATTTCAACGGTGAATTGCGTGTGATGTCGGTTGTTTGGTCGGCCAATAAAATCGGGCAGGGGGAACAATCTTTGACCGTACGCGACAAGGTACCGGCATTGCTGGCCTTGCCACGCTTTTTGGCACCGGGCGATCAGGCAACGGGTACCTTGTTGATTGATAATGTCGAAGGGGCTGGCGGCACCTATGTGGCCACGCTTACAGGCGAAGGGCCGGTAGCGCTTGATGAGACGTTAGAAATTCCGCTGCGTCGAAACGAAAAGAAAAGCCTCATCGTTGATATTGAAGCTGAGGCGCCGGGTATTGCCGATATCGGGCTTAAGGTAGAAGGGCCGGATAAATTTGCCGTCTCACGCGCCTATCCGATACAGGTGAGAGCCGCCCATTTCCCGCTAACGCGCACCGATACGGTTCTGCAAAAAGCGGGGGAGACATATACACCGGTACCGCAATTGGTGGATCAATATTTGCCGGGCACATGGCAGGCAAAGCTCTCTTGGTCGCCAATAGATGGGGTTGATCCGCAATCGCTACTCGACAGTCTGTATCGCTATCCCTATGGCTGCACCGAACAGCTCACCTCTTCAGCTTGGCCATTGCTTTATGTGGATCAGCTTGGTGGTTTGATCGGGGCGGGGCCGGAGCATGAATTACGCCCACGGGTACAAGAAGCCATCAATAAAATTCTCAATCGCCAAAGCCCTGATGGTGCTTTCGGTTTGTGGCGGGCCGGTGATCGCTATGCCACGGGCTGGCTCGGGGTTTATGTGACGGACTTTTTGCTGGAGGCAAAACAGCAAGGATATGGCGTGCCTGATGAAGCGCTTGACCGTGCGTTTGAGGCACTCAAAACATTGACGGCACCAACGGGCTATATTTCCGTGTCTTATCAGCTACGGGTTGAGCAAGGGTCGATCTGGTCTGACAAAACGGAAGACCTTCGTCGACGCACAGCGGCCTATGCTTTTTATGTTCTGGCAAAAGAAGGCAAGGCAGATCTATCGGATTTGCGCTATTTTAATGACCATCATTTGAGCAAAACCCCAAGCCCCCTAGCGCGGATGCATGTGGCGGTCGCACTCGCATTGATGGGTGATGGGGCGCGTGCCAATGATGCGTTGAGAAAAACACGCAAAGTCGTGGGCTATGATAATAGCGGCAATTATTATCAAACCCCCTTGCGCGATGCTGCGGGCCTGTTGGCACTGGCCAATGAGATTGGTGATGATGGCTTGGTGGAAAGATTCTCCCGCGAAATGAACAAACGCATGAAGGCTGAAAATAGGCTGAACACGCAGGAAAAAGCGTTTATTTTGCGCGCTGTTTCTGGGTTGATTAAAAAGGCTGGCCCACTGACCATTAAAATGGGTGACAAGACGGTGTCGGGTAAATTGCCCAGTGTGGTGATCAGTGAAAAGGATTTTGGATTGGTCAGCTATACCAATGCCGGTGAGGGCAGCGTGTTTAGAACCTTGTCCCTTTTTGGCGTTACGAAAGAAGCGCCGGCCCCACGGGCAGATGGTGTCAGCCTTTCCAAAGAAATCTACACTATGGATGGCAAGGTGGCAGACCTATCGCAAGTGCAACAAAATGATCGCCTTATCATAAAACTTTCTGGCAGGCCGGAAGATTTCCGGAAACACCCGTTGATGGTGGTTGATATGTTGCCCGCCGGTTTTGAAATTGAAGCCATGGTCAATAGTGAGGATACGGCACGCGGTGGTCCCTATCGTTGGCTCGGTAGCATCACTGCCGGTAAGGTGCGTGAGGCCCGTGATGATCGCTTTGTGGCAGCCATTGATGTCATGCGGCGGCAAAATATTGCTGGCTCTGGTTCTTTTAGCTTTGCCTATATTGTGCGGGCGGTTACACCGGGTCGCTTCACCGTGCCGGGGGCTATTGTAGAGGACATGTATCGGCCGGCTGTGTCTGCGCGCTCGTCAGCGGGTGAGTTGATCGTCAAACCGGCCCCATAAGGCCGATAGAAAGGGGCCGGCCCCAAGGGCGACAAGCGCCCCCAGAGTTTAGATGATGTATGGCGTAAAAAATGAGCCTCTCTCCGCACCTCTAAGAAATCCTTGGAGGCGGTGGCCTGTGTCGGGTTGGCTGAAGGGGCTATTATTGGCCGTCTTCTGCGTTTTCGTTGCGGGTCTGCTGATCCTTTTGCTTGATCGTTTATTTCCACCGCCGCTGGATCAAGTGCGCGTATCGACCATTATCACAGACCAGAACGGCCAATGGCTGCATGCGTTTACGGTGGATGAGCAGGGGGAAAAAAGATGGCGTCTAGCCGCCGATCTTGATCACATTGATCCATCATTCATCGAGCGCTTGGTGGCCGTAGAGGATAAACGTTTCTTTTCCCATCACGGGGTTGATTTTGCGGCCATCGTGCGGGCCACCAAATCCATGGTGGCGTCGGGGCGTATTGTTTCCGGGGCTTCTACCATCACCATGCAAACCGCCCGTCTCATGGAGCCGCGCCCGCGCACCATACCGTCTAAAGTGATTGAAATGGTGCGGGCGATGCAAATCGAAGCGCGCTTGTCCAAACGCGAAATTCTAGAGCTTTATCTTACCTTGGCCCCCTATGGGGGAAATCTTGAAGGGGTGCGTGCGGCTAGTCTGGCCTATTTTGGTAAGGAGCCAGACGCCTTAAGTGACGCTGAGCAAGCGCTGTTAATCGCGCTGCCCCAAGCGCCAGAGGCCCGTCGTCCGGATCGTCGCCCGCAAAATGCGAAAGCCGCCCGAGCGGTCATTTTGCAAAAGCTCAACCGCATCGGTCTCGTTTCCACGCCGCTGCAACGAGAAGCCAATGAGGAAGCACTGCCCACGCGCCGCCAAAGCCCGCCCCGCCATGCATTGCATCTTTCCTATAGCTTGCGCCGCAATGCCACCTCGGACAAAGCCGGACGCATTATCACCAATTTGGATTATGAATTGCAAATGTTCGCCGAACAAATGGCGGCGCGCTATTCAAGACAATCCGGGGATAATGCCAATATGGCAATCCTCATCGTTGAGAGCCAAAGTGGAGCGGTAAAGGCCCATGTGGGGTCGGCCAATGTGGCTTTGAATGGGGGGTGGATCGATATGATGCGGGCCGCCCGTTCGCCGGGCTCGACTCTAAAACCCTTCATCTATGGTATTGCTTTTGAAGATGGCGCAGCGTCTCGTGAGACATTGATTGATGATGCACCTTATAGTTTTGGCAATTACAGACCGGAAAATTTTTCCAAGATATTTCATGGTGACGTTACGGTGGAAGAGGCGTTGCAACATTCGCTCAACGTGCCGGCGGTATTGGCGCTTGATCGTATTGGACCACGGCGTTTTGTCAGCCTGATTGAATCCACCGGAGCCACGATGATGGTGCCGAAACGTGCTGATGATAAGGCTTCGTTGGCCATCGCGTTGGGGGGTGTTGGCTTTACGGGTCAGGATCTGGCGATGCTCTATAGTAGCCTTGCCCGCGACGGTTTGGTTCGACAGCTTTCCTATCTACCAGACCAAACAATCAAGACGAGACAGCAGGCACGTGTGTTTTTGTCGGCACAGACCGCTAATCGGATTACGGATATTTTGCGCACGGCTCCGGCCCCTGCTGGTCGCGCGCCCAGCCTTTTATCCAATAGCGCCCCGAAGGTGGCCTTTAAAACCGGCACCTCCTATGGCTTTCGTGATGCGTGGAGCGCAGGCTATACGGATGATTATACGGTGATTGTTTGGACCGGCCACGCCAATGGCACCCCAAGGCCCGGCAATACAGGCCGTGAGGCTGCTTTGCCATTTTTGTTCGATATTTTTGATCGGTTAGAAACTGTGTCCGAACCGCTTCGGGAACAGGCAAATGACAAGGCGATATTTGCTGAGTTGAATGCGTTGGATAGTGATAAAATTGGTAGTGGGTTAAAGCGTTTGGCCCCGCAAAAATCTTCCCTGCCACCGGAGATTGTATTTCCCCAAGATGGGGTCGAGTTGATATTAACCGCGCGGGCGCAGGCGGATGGGTTTTCTCTTTCGGCACGGGGAGGGCATGGCCCCTATCGCTGGTTTGTCGATGGGGAAACGATCGAGCCGGAGGCCGGTCAGGCACGACCCATCTGGTATCCGCAAGAAGCTGGCTTTTATCACATTATTTTGGTGGACCAAAACGGTACCAGCACGCAGGCGTCCGTGCGCGTGCGCTAGCACGCCACCACAAAATATGGACGCGTGCGCTAGCATACCACCAGAAAGAAAGTGGGTGCGGGGGGTGCGGTGCGCTTAAACCGGTTCTTTCTTGGCCAATGAGGCTTGAATTTCCTCAATCGCCTCTTCCAGAGATTTTTTGCGCACGGCGGCAACTTCGCGGGCCATGCGATCTTGTGCGGCCTGAAACAATTGACGCTCAGAATAGGATTGTTCTGGTTGCTCAGCGGAGCGGAACAGGTCGCGGACCACTTCAGCAACCAATTTGATCGAGCCGGAATTGATTTTGGCTTCATATTCCTGTGCGCGACGGCTCCACATGGTGCGTTTGATGCGGGCGCGCCCCTGCAACAGCTCAATGGCTTTATCAATTTCAGCAGGGCTTGACAGGTGGCGCATACCGCTGGGGTCAGCCCGATCCATGGGCACCCGCAAGATCATTTTCTCATGGGCAAAATGAATAACATAAAGCTTGATGTCGGTACCGGCGATGGATTGGGTTTCGATCGCGGTTACCAACCCGACCCCATGGGCAGGATAGACGATTTGATCGTTGATTTTGAACACCACTTCAACACCGGACGTATTTCGGCGGATGGGGCGGCGTAATGATTTGGGGGTAGGGGCCTTGGCGATAGCAGTGGGAGCCGGCACTTTTTCTTCTTCCTTACGCAACGTGGATGCTTCTTTATTTTTCTTTGCTTTGTTTTTTTGATTTAGCCGCGCGGCCAATTTTGCGGCCGCCTCTTTGAGGGAATCAATCTTTACGCTTTTCGCCTTCGTGGTTGAAGCTTTTTTTGTGGTTTTTTTAGTCGCTTTTTGCGGCGTGGCTTTTTTGGCCACAGGTTTTTTAGGGGCGGCTTTTGTTGTTGCCTTTTTAGTCGCCGCTTTCTTGGCGGGGGCTTTTTTAGCCGTGGCTTTTTTTGTGGGCGCCTTGGTCACGCTTTTCTTTTTCGTCGCCGTCTTTTTGGCAGCGACTTTCTTCTTAACCGCTTTCTTTTTGGGCGGGGTCTTTTTGACGGTGGCTTTCTTCACCGTTTTTTTCTTTGTGGGGGCTTTTTTCTTGGGCGCCGTTTTCTTCGCCGGGGGTTTGCGGCTGGTGGTCTTTTTCGTGGTCGCTTTTTTGGTTGCAGCCTTTTTGGCGGCAGGTTTTTTCGTGGTGGCTTTTTTCACGGCCTTTTTCTTGGTCGTGGCTTTTTTAGTGGTTTTTTTCTTGGCAACAGCCATGTTTCGGTCCTTCATGTGGTTATTGCGGTACGCTCGGCTTGCCATAGGGAAACTCCCGAAAGAAAAGGGGTATCCAAATGGCAAAAGGGGGCGTCGAATGGGTTATTAAAGGGGCGCGGAGGGGGCGTTCGCCCAACTGGGCGTTTCACATAAATCCCAGCCGGGCTGGTCAAATAATATTTTTCTAGC
>JALWRV010000244.1 GCA_027080545.1 Parvularculaceae bacterium | reverse complement strand
ATGACACCCCGCTCGGCCAATATATTGGCGTGGGGTAAGAGAAAGGCCCAGGGCCATTGCCAGAAGGAATCTGCGGGGGTGATGGTTCGAAAATGTGGTTTGACAAAGTTCAAATGCAGACCCTGAGCGTTCAGGGCGGGGAGGATGAGTTTGGCGGCATCAATCTCGCCATTGAGGCGCCAATCTTTAATCATCGCTTTTTTCACATCATCAAGGAGGGGGTTTTGGGGCATGAAATTCATGGCCCCCCAATCATGATATTCAAATATGATCAAGCGGCCACCGGCCTTTAGGGTGTGGGTCAATTTATCAAGGGCGGCGATTGGATCGTTGAGAAAGGCAAAAACCCAGCGGACAAATATAAAATCGAATTGCGCCTCACCGAAACTGTCTTTTTCAATGTCCCCCTGTTTAACCAGAATATTCTTATGGCCCCGGGCTTTTATTTGCTGGGATAGAAAGTGGCTATAGAGATCTGATCGCTCAAAAGCGGTCACTTTTCCTTCTGGACCGACTATATCCGCCATATCCATACTGACAAAACCCGGCCCCGCGCCGGCGTCAAGCACGCTGTGGCCTCGCGACAGGCCAGCGCGCGCCAGCGCTGACAGTAAAATTGGTCGCCAGAGCGTGTGCTGCAAGGCGAGACGGTTGATCTCTTCGTCATTGGTGCCAAGATAATAGGTTGTATTATCGCTCATATTTACCTCTCACGGGCATGGGGCAGGGGGGCAGGGGGTGGATTGGTCACGCTTATAGGGGGGCTTTTGGGGAACAGCCTATCGATATCTTGCTGTTTTATCCCCTTCGCCCCCTGTTTCGGCCCCTTTTCCCTTATTGGCGTGGGGTGATTTTGTCGCTAACATGGTCTGGGAACAGAAATTGGGGCGGGGCCGCCATGGGCGAGCCTTTTAGCATAGTGGGAGTTGGGGCTGATGACCTCTGAGATCGTATTGATGAACCGGCAGGCTGTGGCAATGGCGGCAGATAGCGCGGTGACTATTTCAGGCACGGGCTATATCAAGACCTATCAATCGGTCGATAAGCTGTTTCCGTTGGTCGATGACCAGCCCGTAGCGGTGATGATTTATAATAATGCGGAGATCATGTCGACGCCATGGGAGACCGTGATTTCGCTTTATCGCGAGCAGTCGGGGGGCAAGTCTTTCGATCATTTGGAAGAATATGCGGCCGATTTTATGGCCTTTCTTTCGGGCAACCCCGATCTATTTCCGGCCGACCATCAGGATACGGAATTTTTTAAGCATGTGGCTGTGGTGTTTACCATTGTGGCCCAAGATTTTGAGATGCAGATACAGCATTTCAAGGGCGGCAAGGTGCGCGACCATGTCTCTTCGATTTTTCAATTTGTGGTTGAGCAATTGGAAAAAGATTATCTCTATAATCTTGATGACAGCCCGCGTTCGGATCTGGAATGTTTTCCTCAAGGCATGGCTGAACAGGTGCGGCGTCGCTATAAGGCGGAAATTGATGAGCTGGTCGATAGTCTAGTGGGGGCCTTAAGGCAAGAATATGCAAACCTAACAGTCTCTCCGGAAATAAAACAAAAATTGCGCGATATTGCCGTTTATTCTGTTACGCGCGATGCGTTTTTTGAGCATTATACGGGGATTGTTTTTTCCGGGTTTGGGCGGTTGGATAAATTTCCGTCCATGCGCTCTTTTCTCACCTCGTCGGTGGTATTGGGGCTGTTGAAATATCGCAATGACCGTTCGGCAGATATGGTGGCCGATAGTGGTCCGGTGGTGCAACCTTTTGCGCAAGACCGGATGATACGCACTTTCTTGACCGGTATGGATCAATATTTGCGCATGTTCATGTTTGGGGAAACCTTGAAGCTGACAACGGGATTGGTCACGGATGTAATCGGTCAAGCGCCGGGCTTAACGGATGAGCAGCGCCAACATCTTTATCGGGATTATTCCGAGAATAATCTTACTTTTGCCCTGCGCGAGTTTTTCCGATCTATCGATCATTATCAACATGTGGTGCATACTATGCCGATCTATCGGGCCATTCAGACCTTACCTAAAAAGGAATTGGGTGAAACCGCTGCCTCGTTGATCAAGTTAAACTCGTTCCAGCAAAAGGTGATGAATTCGATTGAAACCGTTGGAGGGCCAATTGATGTGGCGGTCATCACGCGCAATGGCGGGCTGGAGTGGAAGAAAGAAAAGGCGGAGCTTTAATATGACGGATCATCTTGTAGAAATATGGCGGCGCTTTGAAAAAACCACACGTCGTGAATTGACCAGTCACAATATTGATAATATCCCCCGCCCGGTGGTTGAGGAGATGCGCCGCAATCATCGAAGTGGTACACCGGTGTTACCAACCGGCGGCGAGCCGCTGCCGGATGATATGACACCCCCGGCAAAACAGGCCTTCGCGGCCCTGCGATCACGCCTTGTGGGCTTTGATGAAAAGGGACGCCCTTCCAAGCGCAAACTTTCTCCGACCCCGGAGGCAGGTTTGGAAGATGATCCCATGGCGCAGATGGTGATTGATTTAAGGGCAACTGAACAAAGGGTCGCGCGGCGTGAAATGGATTATCGGAGCTGGTATGCGGAACAAGAAGAGCAGCGCCAACGCAAGCCGCGTAAAAAGTTCCTCGGGATTTTTTAAAAAATTTATATGCAGCAAGATGGAACGCCCGGACAAAAGTCCGGGCGTTTTTATCAAGGGTCCATGGTGAAAATATCTTCAATGGTTTTGTCAAAAGCATGGGCAATTTTAAACGCCAGCGCTAATGAGGGGTCGTGCTTGCCGGTTTCCACCGCATTGATGGCCTGGCGCGAGACGCCGACTTTTTCGGCCAAGGCGGCTTGTGACAAGCGCTTTTCTGCCCGCAAAATATGGATAATGTTTTTCATACATAGCGCCTCTTAATCACGACTGAGGAAAGCCATGTGGCAAGTATGAGCATGGGCAGAATGAAGCTGGCATGGATGGGAGGTAGATCAATCGCGCCCTGCATCCAACCATAGGTGAAGGTGCCGAACCCCACCAAGGCAGAGCCAATCAAGGCGCCTTCGGTGAGGATGCGCTGCTGGACTTCATCCCAAGAGCGGACAAAGGCCAGAATGGCGAGCAGCATGAAAAAGGCCGGTATGACGGGGAGAATAGATAGGCCAATCCGTACGGGCTGGCTGAGGTCTTGCGCGGCGTCGAGCAGGTTTACCCCGATGACGCTGAGCGTGTAGAGAATGGAAATAAAGATCATGCGGCCGAAATAGGCCTTGGCTTCTGATGTGCTACTGGGTCCCATGGGAGCCTCCTTTGATGTCAATATTAATTACCAATATGGCAGGTATGCCTGACAAAAAATGTTATGTCAAGTAAACATGACAAATTGTCACGAAGTCATGGCGCCCCTTGAAAAAGATTAGTAAAATCAAAGAGAAGGGGCGGGGGATTAGGGGCAAGCGGCTATGCGAAGCGACTAGGCCCTGTGTAATGTGGGTTTTTTGCCTTGGGCTAGGGCGAGAATATGATCCTGATTATTCATAATCAGATCATAGCCCTCACGGGTCATTTCTTCGTGCTTGTCAAAGGACATGGGGGTCAGGCCTTTGACATTGGGCAGGAGGCGCAGATCGGGTTTTTGATATTGTGCCCGGGCTTCGCCCATTTGAGCTTGCACAATATCCATGGTCGCCATGGCGGTTTCAAAAAAATGCGGTTTGGCCTTCATGCGCAATTTTGAGTGACGTAATTGCCGGTCGAGAAATTTTTGGGTATCGGCGATAAGCTTGGCCACGGGGGCCGGGAAGTTTTCTGGTAGCGCGGGCGTATCATCCGGCACCATCACCACTTCGTGGGAGCTGGAGGGTTTGAAGCGCTCAATGGTGCGGGAAATAGGGTTCACATCAATCGCCAGCACATGGGTGGCCCCCAATTCACGGGCGAGATTAACGGGTACCGGATTGGTCAGCGCCCCGTCTACCAGCCAATGGGCCCCGCTGTCGTCAGACCAGGGGGCTGCATGAATAACCATGGGTATGGCGCTAGAGGCGCGGGCGGCGTCTAGGGTTGATCCTTGCGTTAGCCACACTTCTTGCCCGGTGCCAAGATCGGTGGCCACGGCCCCGAACGGGATTGGTAGGGCTTCAATAGGCTGATCCGCATGGGCGAAAGCCTGAAAGGCTTTTTCTGGATTGATCAGCCCGCCACGGGTAAGCTGGAACGAAAACGCCCCAAGGGCTGTTAGGGGAGATAAAGAGCGGGCCCATTGTTTGAAATCATCAAGAATGCCGAGCAAATGGGCGCCGCCAACCAAGGCTCCGGCAGAACAGCCTGTTATAATATCCGGTTTGATGTGAAGCTCTGCAAGCGCCTGTAATACGCCCACATGAATCCACCCCCGGGCGGCCCCGGACCCCAAAACCAAGCCAAATTTATGGTCCGGTGCGTTGGTGGTTGGCTGTTTTGGGGGGGCATCGCTCATGGGGTGTTCCTGTGGGGCTCCTGCGGGGGTGAGGCCTGTGTTTATGCGTGAATTCTCGAAAAAAAGGGGCGTGTTTTCAAATAATTCAGACTAGTCACGCAGGCCGAACGGGACCATTGTTTCGGGTTCTATCATACATGGGTAACTCGATTGCGAAAGCCAAGTCTATGAACGCGAAAAAACAGAAAACACAGTCGCGCGTCCCCCCCAGAAAGAAATTTTTTGGCGGTACGCGACCGCAAGAGGTTTCCGTTGCCCCGGAGACCTTTGAAAACAGTTTTGAAGCGGATTTTGATCAGGCATTTCAGGAAGTCAATGAAGACGATTTTCTTCCCGTCGAGGAGATAGATTATAATGCTGAGCCGGAGGAACTTTATGACGATCAATCTTTTGATCGTTTCTTCGGTGATGAAGTGTCGACTGAAGACGGTGAGGGGGAAAAGCAGGGTGATGAACGCGCCGCCACTCCACAGGCGGATGATGTTCTGAGTGCAGAAGCGCTTGATAAAATTGCTCAAAAAGCCGAGCAGGAAAAGCAAGCCTTTGTAAGCCCCGGGGAGAGTAGTAAAATCGATGGGCGAAGAGAGGCGGCGGCCTTAAGCCCGTTTGGGCGGTTCATGGAGGCCCTCACCCCGTGGGTTATTTGGGGCTGTATGGCGAGTGTTATTGCTAGCCTGCTCTATGCGATTTATGTGGGCGGGGCGAATTGGATATCCTTATTGCTCTTATCCGGGGGTATTTTGGCCTTTTTCGGATTGTTGCTGGCGGGGAGCCGGTCAAATACATTTTCACCCCAGATGTTGACGGGCGTCTTGTTCAGGCGCGCGCGCGGTGTGGACG